>JACZXH010000108.1 GCA_022571715.1 Bacteroidota bacterium
TTTATTCTGGCTTCTTTAGACAACGACGAGAGCCACACGGATAACCAGAACCCTTTTACGGTCAGATTCCTGAACAACATAAGCCCGCTATTAAGTGGAATATTTTCAAGGCTTAACGATCCGAAAACAAGCATGGTTCCGTTTTTTGCCAGACACTCAAGCGCCCTGGCACCTGGTTCACCTCCTACCGCATCGAAAATATAATCAACGCCGTTTCTGTCAGTTAATTTCATAACACCTCTGTAAAGGCTTTCCTTATCCGTATTAATTACGACGGTCGCACCCAACTCAAGGAGTGCTTCTGTATGGCTGTCCCGCCTTACGGTACACACCACATTAATTCCTTTTTTTTTACCTAATTGGATAACAAACTGACCAAATGCTGAACCACCGGCAGTGATCAATAGCCACTGCCCTTTCTTTAGTCCGGATACTTCCAGCATGGCGTAAGCTGTAAACGGGTTGATAAATGCCTGACAGGCTACTTCGTCCGGCATACCTTCCGGAGCAGGAATTATTGTTTTTGCTGAAACTACTACGTATTCCTGCCATACACCTACTGCAGAAAAGATAACACGGATTCCCTCCTTCAGGGAAACACCCTCACCACATTTATCAATAACGCCCGATGCTTCAAATCCGGCACCGGATGGCAATTCCGGTCGAATACCGTAAAGTCCGCGGATGAACATTATATCTGAAGGATTGATATTGCAGGCTGATACGTTAATTCTTATTTCACCCTGACCGGGTTCGGGAACAGGTATTTCTTTTACCTTCAAAACTTCAGAGGGCAATCCTGTTTGTTCAAATTGAGCGCTTTTCATATTCTTTTTCCTTAACTGGTTCTGTCCGTACAGCTTGTACCATTAATTTTCTTAAATTGGGCGCAGCTCGTTTATTACTGCGTGATGAAAATAGATAAAAAATTCAGGCTTGACAATAAAATTGCAATCATAACCGGCGCGAGTAAAGGGATCGGTAAGGCTATTGCCCGGGCTTTAGGTGAACAGGGCGCCCGGGTTGTGGTTTCAAGTAGAAAGCAGGAAGCCGTAGATGAAGTCGCAGATGAATTCGCGTCTGAAGGCATGCAAATCATGGGAATAGCTGCGCATATGGCCGATCAGGTACAAATAAAAAACCTTGTTGATCTAACGTTGAAAGCGTATGGAGGCATAGATATTGTTGTGAATAATGCGGCAATTAATCCTGTGTATGGACCTATAGTTGAGGCAGAAAGTGAGGTGTTTGATAAAATTATGCGGGTGAATGTGAAAGGCCCACTGGAACTCAGCAAGCTTGCTTACCCGGCAATGAAAGAAAATGGTGGCGGCTCTGTGATCAATATCAGCAGTATCGAAGGAATTACGCCAGGCTTGGGACTTGGATTGTACAGTATCAGTAAATCCGCATTGATTTCCCTGACGAAAGTGCTGGCCAGGGAATGGGGAAAAGACGGAATACGTGTAAATGTGATCTGCCCGGGCCTGGTGAAAACAAAATTCAGTGAGGCCCTTACAAGTGATGAACGGGTTATGAAATATGTGCTCGCTAAACAGGCTTTACCGGATTTAGCAGAACCTGAAGATATCGCAGGCCTTGCTTTATACCTGGCTTCTCAGGCTTCCTCGTTTGTGACGGGTGGAGTATATTCGGCAGACGGGGGTTATACCATTTAAAGACATGATCGAACTATTTGCAACTGAAAAACTGATGGCCTTGTATCCTAAAGTGGAGGCTTTTGTGAAAGAGGAACTTCAACCCATCGAAATAGAATTATTGAAGCAACCTTTTAATCAAGCGGCGAAGATATTGGAAGATAAAAGGACAATAGCCAGGCAATTGGGTATCTGGGCGCCATTTCTCAACTCTGAAGACGGAGGCCAGGGGCTTTCTATGACGGAGTTTGCACAGATAAGTGAAATTCTTGCAACCACGCCGTTCGGCCATTATGCATTAAATTGCCAGGCGCCCGACATTGGTAATATTGAATTGCTGAATAAATATTCTACAGAAGATCAAAGAAGAAAATATCTGAAACCGCTGATGGAGGGTAAGATTCGTAGCTGTTTTTCCATGACCGAACCGGGATTTGCAGGTTCCAATCCAGTTAACATGGACACTACCGCCATACGTGATGGAAATGATTATATAATCAATGGACACAAATGGTTTACCACTGCTGCCGATGGGGCAGCTTTTGCCATCGTGATGGCTGTAACCGATAAAGATGCCGATAAATACAGACGGGCCAGTATGATCATTGTACCTACAGATACACCCGGCTTCAATCTTGTCAGAAATATTCCGGTAATGGGAGAAACGGGTGAAGGATATCTCACGCATGGTGAGATAAGATATGAGGACTGCCGCGTACCGGTTTCCAACCTTATAGACGAAGAAGGAAGCGGTTTTCTGCTTGCACAGCAACGACTGGGGCCAGGTCGAATACACCATTGTATGCGTTGGATTGGAATATGTGAACGGGCACTTGATATGATGTGCAGGTATGCTGTAAGCAGGGATATGGGCGACGGAACGGTATTGGCGGATAAGCAAACCATACAAAACTGGATTGCAGAAAGCCGCGCCGAAATTGATGCAGCCAGGTACATGGTGCTACATACCGCACATATGATAGATCAGCAGGGAAGTAAAGCGGCAAGAATTGAGATATCCACCATTAAATTCTTCGTTTCAAATATACTGATGAACGTTCTGGATAAAGCAATACAGACACATGGGGCCCTGGGTATCACCGATGACCTTGTGCTGTCATGGTGGTATCGGCATGAGCGTGGATCAAGGATATATGATGGTCCCGATGAAGTGCACAAATCTGTGCTGGCGAAAAAAATACTGAAACAATACATGTAATAATACTGATCATGAGCCGTATCGACCAGGCCACATCCGTACGGAAAGGAGAAGAATTAGCCATTGAAAATCTCACGCGCTTTCTGCAAAAAAATCTCGAAGGATTTGACGGAGTCTTTCAGGTCAGGCAATTTCCGAGTGGATATTCAAACCTCACGTACCTGCTTACCACGCGCAGCGCCGAATATGTTTTACGAAGGCCTCCCTTTGGCGCTGATATCAAAACGGCCCATGACATGAGCCGCGAGTATAATGTACTCACACTGTTGAAACCGGCGTATCCTCAGGTTCCTGCACCATTGATTTTTTGTGAAAATAAGTCCGTAATAGGTGCACCCTTTTACATCATGGAAAGGATTACCGGGGTTATCCTCAGAAAAAAACCACCGGAGGGCATTGCATTGACTTCTTCTTTAATGAAAACAATATCGGAGTCTGTCATTGACAACCTTATAGCACTTCACGCAATTGACCTGGAAAAATCAGGCCTGATACAGCTAGGAAAACCCAAAGGGTATGTTCAGCGTCAGGTTGATGGCTGGGTTAAACGTTACTATCGCGCTGAAACAGATAAAATCGAAGCCATGGATTTGACCACAGCGTGGATGAAGAACCACATTCCGGAAGATAGCCAGGCGGCATTTATCCACAATGATTACAAATACGACAACCTGGTCCTTAATCCGGATAACCTGACAGAGATAAAGGCTGTCCTTGACTGGGAAATGGCTACCGTGGGTCATCCGCTTATGGACCTGGGCACATCGCTGGGCTATTGGGGAGAAGCAAATGACAACCCCGCACTCAAACCCTTTAGTCTCACTTGGTTGCCAGGCAACCTGACCCGTGAAGAGGTCGTGCAGCGATATGCGGATAAAAGCGGACGAGACATTAATAATATGGTATTTTATTATGTTTTTGGCTCATTTAAAATTGGCGTAATTGTGCAGCAGATCTACGCGAGGTATAAAAAAGGTCTTACAAGCGATCCACGGTTTAAAGACTTGATCCATGTGGTGAATGCGTGTGCAGATAACGCACGCAATAGCATTGAGTATGGGAGGATTAGTGATTTTTATTAAAAATGATACATGAATACTAAATTGATACCATCCCTGCACCTGTGGTTATATTTGAACTGCCTTTCGCTGATTGTGTGCAACCTGGGAATACCATAATGAAAATAACTTTTAACCATTTATTATGAAACTAAAACTCAATAATATTGAGAATGTGCTTATTCTTGGTAGCGGCGTACTTGGTCTCCGGATTGGGTTGCAATCAGCGCTGAGTGGGTTCAATACTACAATTTATGATATCAGCCAAAAAGCGCTTGTAAATGCCGAAGCGATTCAGAACAAGATTCTCGCAGGTCTGATCAAAACTGGCCGCATAACAACATCTGATAAAGCTTTAGCCAAAAAGCGTATATCATGGACTACCGACCCTGAAATGGCTGCAGAAAATCCGGATTTTATCAGCGAATCGGTAACCGAAGAGCTGGAATTGAAAAAGAAAGTATGGCATCAGTTTGGACAGCTTTGTCCACCACATACAGTTTTTACTACCAACACTTCATTTCTGCTCCCCTCCCGGTTTGCAGAAGATACCGGAAGACCTGGCAGGTTTTGTGCTTTCCATTTTCATGATGTATTCAAAGCAAACGTCGTTGATATCATGCCTCATCCCGGAACAGAAACATGGGTCGTTGCTCTTCTCAGAGAGTTAGGGTATAAGTTGCACCAGACCCCGGTAATGATGAAGAAGGAATCACCCGGATATGTATTCAATGCCATGCTCATGGCTGTACTGGGTGCTGCAGGGGCATTAGTGACTCACGACATTGCAACCATTGAAGACGTGGACCGGTCGTGGATGGGAAACTTCAAAACAGAATCCGGTCCATTCGGGATTATCGACAGCATTGGACTGGATACCGCATGGCATATCATCAAAGACCGGAAGGATGCGAAGAGTATTCGGTTTGCAGCACTGCTCAAAAGCTACATCGATAAAGACAGACTTGGACTGAAAAGCGGAGAAGGTTTTTATACATATCCAAACCCGGTGTTTTTGAGGGAAGATTTTATTGAACGAAATACATTTTAACTTTTAAATATAATTTGTTATGGCCTCCAAAATTGTAATGATAGGCTTTTTAAGCTGTGGTTTGTTGTCGTGCTCAGAGGATAAAACTGAAATCATGAAAAAAACCAAAGTCGTCATTTGTTTCGACGTCGAGGATTACACTTCTCCAGCATCGGTGGGCATGGACGATATTCCCAAAAGGCTTGCAGAAATAATGACAGAAGAACAGGTTACCGGCACTTTCTTTGTAATCGGAGAGAAAGCAAGATCTTTGAAAAAAAGAGGCAGATCAGATGTGATCGAAGCGATGGCCCAACACGATATCGGACTTCATACAAACTATGGGTCCATTCACCCGACCATCACAGAAATACTCGAAGATAAATCCTGGGAGGAAGGGATAGCGATCATGAAAAAAAATGAATCTCAGGGCATCGAAGATATCCGAAAAATATTTGGCAAGGAAGTGATTCCGTTTGCCAGGCATGGCGGCTCGTACGGGCCACAATTGATAGCGGCGCTGGGGCAGCTCGGAACTAATTATGTTTACTCGCCTATCGGCCTGCCCGGCCATAATGCCACATGGTTCTGCAACACGCTGAATATTTATGGCGTTGGCGATTATTACGTTGCTGACGATGTGTTCAGCGATGATCAGCAATTTGATTCATTGTTCAATGTACTTAACCGGGAATTTCGTGGCCTGATTGATGATCTGGACGTTGTGTCATTTTTTGTCGGCCATCCCAGTAAAATGCGAAGTATCCAGTTTTGGGATATCAACTATTACTACGGGGCCAATCCGGATTCAACCGAATGGATAACACCGGAATTGCGGCCCGAAGAATCTATGGAAATAGTTTACCGAAACTTTAGAAATTTATTGAAGTTCCTGAAATCTCAGGATTATATCGAAGTCACTACGTATGCGGAGATCTTGAAGGATTTTTCACACCAGAAAGATCAGATCACCCGAGGTGAACTGGCAAAAATTTCAGAAAAAGTTCTGAATAGCGGGCAAATGGACTTCCTGGAGGACTATTCCTGGGCCGAAATTTTTTATGCATTGTCATTTTCCATATCAAAATCGAAGGAGAACGGGGAATTGCCTGATTTTGTCAATGTAGTCAGGCCTTTTGGCCCTGTTCATCCACCGCATGTAAATCCGGAAGCCGTGGAAATCCCCGCTAATCAGGTTTGGGACCTGGCCACTCAGGCCATTGATTATATCAACGCCAATAATCACCTGCCTGACCGTTTGGTAATGAACGAAATGGAATTGGGAACGAAAGCGCTGCTGTCCTTATTTTGCCAATCGTATAATAATATACTTTCAGGCAATGGCCCCTCAGGCATCACTCTAACTCCCATTTCGGGTTTTCCTGATCAACAGACTAACAGAATTATTCAGGAAGTGAAGGATGTAAAAGGCTGGCCGGTACACAGAAAAGACCTGGATATGCGCCGGCTTGCAGAAATGACCAGATGGCAGCTTTGGACGTTAAAACCGGCCCGGGAAAGATGAATGCTACCTGCTCAGCAGGAAAAATCCGCTTTCCGGGCTGCTTCCATCGTTTTTATCAATTAAATAGTAATAAGTTCCGGATTCCAACACTCTTTCACTACCCGTATTTGTTTTTCCTTCAAATCTTGAGTCAGAATCATTATTAGAATAACCGGATATTTCAAAAACCTTGTTTCCGTACCTGTCATAAATCACCACCTGATTATCCGGATAGGCTTCAATATTTACAATTTTCAGATAATCGTGCATGCCATTTCCATCAGGAGAAACCGCATTGTAAACGGTAATTGGTGGTGATTCTATATCCAGCACTTCGCCGGTAACGAAAAACGAATAATTCCCGGCATCGGAATCTACAGAAACGGTTGCTGTAAATACGCCTAAGCTTTCTGCACCTAAACGTATAATAAATTGTTCAAATGCACCCGGTGCAACGCTCGACGGTGCATTGATGACCGTAAACACAATGTTGTCCGTTGTTATTGAAAATATATTCAACACGTTTGACCCGGTATTTTCAATTATAAACACCTCGTCCAATGCAACAAACCGGGGAGTCTGGCCTAAATCAACCGGATCAGGCTGGCCATTTATAACTACCGG
>JACZXH010000058.1 GCA_022571715.1 Bacteroidota bacterium
CAGCAGTTTTATTGCTTTGATAAAGCCTGTATCCGGCAAATGTGGCCCTTTGCAAAGGTCTGTGAAGTTACCCTGTTTATAAAATGTGATTTCGCCGTCCTGAAGCTCTTCAAGCAATTCAAGTTTATATTCATCTCCTTTCTCACGGAAATAACCTACTGCGGCGCTTTTGTCAATTTCTTCCCGGATATATTCATTTTTCTGCCTGGCAAGTTCCTGCATTTTCTGCTCCACCTGCTCCAGCTGATCGGAGCTGAATTCCATCTCACCAAAATCAACATCGTAATAAAATCCGTTTTCAACAGGTGGTCCGATACCTAATTTTATTCCGGGATAAAGGCTCTCCAGGGCTTCGGCCATCAGATGTGCAGATGAGTGCCAGAATGTATATTTACCCCCATCATCATTCCATGTCTGCAAGTGTATTTCAGCATCTGTATTGATGGGTCTTGTAGCATCCCACAACTCGTTATTTACCTTTGCAGCCAGCACATTTCGTGCAAGTCCATCGCTGATGTCCCGGGCAATATCCAAACCGGTAACACCTTTTTCATAATCCTTTATACTTCCGTCAGGAAGGGTGATTTTTATTTTTTCCTCACTCATTAAATCTAATAATTAAGCCGCTGTAGTTTATACCGCAAATATGCAACAAATCCGGCAGACAGCAACCCAAACCAGATTTCAGGCATTGTTGCCATTATAGAAGATCATAATACAAACTGAAAACTTATTTTTATTCCGAAATCATTTACCCGCGGATCATCCCGGTAGGTAAGCCGGTGAAAAAAATCAACCCGGCCAACTTTGAAGATATTTTCTACACCATAGCCCAATTCAACATAAGGTACATTTGAGTCCAGCCATTTAAACGGATATACCCTGGCTCCGAAAATATCTTTCGGAGGTATGATATCCAGGTTTTCCTGCCGCAGATCACCCCATAAAATATTGGCATTAGCAACCAACCTCCATTTGAGCTTATTCATCAGCGGTATGCGATTAAGAATTCGCCCCTGGAAATTATGGTTATATCTGAAGGCTACATACTGATCGCTTGTGAATTCAGAAAAATTCATAAGGCTATATGCAAAACTGATATAAAAAGGTGATTCATTGCCAATATAGTTTTTGAGCAATGGGTAAGGAATCTGACCAAAAATATACCCTCCCGAAAGCTGGAACCTGGCCGTACCGAATACACCCATTTTTTGATTTTTTACTATGTTCAGCTCCAGTTTGTGATAATCAAAATCGCTATTAAGCGCATTTTTTATACCGATAGTGTATCGAAAAGTAATCGACGGGGATCTTACCGGACCCAGGCTTATACGGTCGTTGTCATTGATTACAAATAATTCATCGCGTGCATAACGGGTTTCAAACCCAACTTCAGTAATATTCATATTGCTTTGCAGGGAAGGATCTACCGAACCTGGATTTTTATAATAGGTGAAGTCATATAAGGGTTCAAAATAACCATTCTTTAAAAATATTTTCTGCGTAAGACCTGTTCCGATCTGGCTTTTAAAATAAATACGGTTTGTATAGCTTAAAAACGGTTTGGTGAGCTCTCCAAACCGCGTATATGCATAAAACAAACTGTTATTTGAGATATCGTTAGTGAGTATAAACACCTGATCGATCTCTTTCCGGGTTTCCACTCCGATCTTCGTCCATGGCCGCCTGTTGATCAGGTACTCGGCAGCGATAGTGTACTTCCATGCTTCATCTTTGAATCCGTACCCAACCGTTCCCTTAAATATCCATTTCCGGCTGAAATTAATATTGGTACGCATTCCGAATCCCGGACGGAATCCTTCTACATCGTTTGCCGTATACCCCACTACCCACGGGCCAAGGTCCAATTTACCTATCTTGTAGTAACCACTAGCAACAAATTTTGCAATATCCATAGCTGTCTTCACTGTTGGAATGGTCTTTAATGTATCTATCATCTGGAATACATTTATCTCCGTAGATGAAAGTGAATCATGGCGGTGTTGTGACCAGTAATCTCCATCAAACATCCGTACATCTTCCTCCATTACCAAAGGCAGGCGGTAGAAAGAATCTTCATGAGGCACATTCACCTTAATATCTTTCACCGAGACATAAAATTTTGTCAATAGCCCGGCCATATCCTTCGTAACCTCCCCGATATCTACTAAAACCCGTGTTTTTACAGGCATCCATGCACCGGCTGTCGTTGGCTCAAGTTCCTGCTGGATCTTTAGTTTTTCTATCCAGTTTAAATTGGCTTTCCGGTCAATAGATAAATCCACCTGCTTCAGTGCATACGTTTCTTTGTCAATCCAGATGGTGCCCCTGAAAGCCAGGTCGTGTTCCCGCTTTGGAAATACGTCCAGCCGGTAGCAGTAAAAATCACCCAGATACAAACTGTCCACCAGATCATACTCATAGTTAGCTTTCCAACCATCAGCAATGGGTGATATAAATTCTTTTTCCACTATGTTCAGCCAGTTCTGATAAAAATTGTACTCCTGAAATGTGGACCCGATTACCTGCGATGTCAGCGTACCATCGGTAATTCCAATGCCTGACATCTTTGTTTTTATGATGTTTTCGTACCTGAAACGAGGATTCTTTTTATAATAAAATTTTGAAATGGCTTCTGAAATAAAAATCGGTAAGACGGGTTTGCCGTTTTCACCGGCAATCACTTCAATGCTATCGAGCACCTGAGATATCTGGCGCATAATTTTATTATTACTTTTAAAATTCTCCGACAGGTTGTCAATATCTATCTCTATCTTGGTGTAGGTTTCATACTCATAAGCGTCAAGATTCCGCTTGTCGTTCCTGCTTTTATTTTTAATCACATTCCTCATGATCGGGAATGCCGGATTTTCGCCTGCGAAAAAAACTACTTCCTGCAAATTCACGATGTCCTCCCGGAGCTGGTAATTTATTATAATCGGCTCAGACGATAATACCAATAGCACCTCCTGAGTGATATAGCCAATATATGAAGCAACCAGGGTATCGCCAGGCGCTGAAGTAGTCAGTTCATAATAACCCTGGAAATCGGTTGTGGCACCGGTAGTTGAATTCTTGAAATACACATTGGCAAACGGTACCGGATCGCCGTTGTCAGCATCAATTACCTTGCCGCGAATGATGTGCCTGGTCTGACCAAAAATATCTGAAGAAGAAACAATTAGCAGGATGCATATAAAATACAGATATAGCTTATTTGTCATTTGGCATCGATCATCCCTCATTAATATGCTGATAAATATTTCAGAATACGTCAAACCAGCTTAAATAGTTCCCATTCAGAGGTATTCTTTCTTTCCGAGATGATGTGGCGTTTTTTTTAATATATACAAATCAATAACCGCAAGGGGTCTGGCCATAATCTCACGAATGGTAATCGGTATAGAGCCAGGAAAAGATATGTCGTTTGCCACAATGGCCACTGCATGTATGGCGTAGTGCTGACTAATAAACAAAGCCCTGTAGGTGTGAAACCGCTGTGTGATAATGGTAACACTGTCCTGCCCGAATATTTCTTTGCAACGCACCACCGAATCCAGTGTACGTAACCCGGCATAATCGAGTGTGATATCATTTTCAGGTACATCCTGTGCCATCAATGCCGTTTTCATTTTGAACGGCTCGTTATAATATCTGGTGCGGTTATCTCCGCTTAAGATGATATGTTTTATTTTACCTTTATGATACAACAAGGCAGCCGTTCTGATCCTGGCCGTAAAATACGGGTTTTCCTGTCCGGATTTCAACCTGTGGGTCGTTCCCAACACTAAGCCGACTTTATTCGAAGGAATACTTTCAATATCTTCAAAAACCCAGCTGCGGGTAGATCTCACTACCCACACATTTGAAATGAGTATAAACAGAAAGGCAGCACCCGCAAGGCCCATCACCACTTTAAATAACCAATCCAGGACTTGCATTCGAAAAAATATTATTTGTGTATATTGAAAAACTCCTTTTCCAGCAGCACCGATTTCTTAATTACTTTCTTGTACCAGTCAATCCGTAATTCATCCATCTGCGCCTTATTCAACAGCCAGTTTAAATTCGAAGTGGCAAGCTTTTTTGTGAATTCATACAAACACAAAGCCACGCTAACCGAAATATTGAAGCTCTCGGTAAATCCGCGTATCGGAATATGTATAGTTTCATCCATTTGATTCAGCGTTTTATCCGAAAGACCCTTCATCTCAGTGCCAAAAAAAAGTGCGACCGGCGACTTCAGTTTATATTCATTTACGGGAATACTTCCATGATCGGGTGTTGCTGCTACAAGCCGGTATCCCATGTTTTTCAAATTCCGGATACACTTGTCTGTGTTATTGTCCTGATCATTATTATACTGGAACAGACTGATCCATTTTGATGACCCACGCGTAATGCCCGGATTCAACCGGTACTTATTTCTTTTTTCCACTACATGTAAATCCTGGATTCCAAAACATTCACAGCTCCTGATTACAGCGCTTGCATTATGAGGATTGTATATATCTTCCAGAACAACGGTGATATATCGTGTTCTTCTACCAAGTTTTTCTTCGATCAGTGATTTTTTATTATCGCTGATAAATTTTTCCAGGTAGTTAATCAGGTTACGCTGTTTGTCCCTGGTCATTTCATTGTTACCTAAAAGTCCAGTTCAATGGTGGTGCCGATACCAAATGTTTCGCTTCTATTATCTCTGCCCTTACTTTTTTTTCCGGTTTTACTTTCTTTTTTTGATGCATCAAATATCTCCGGGCCACTTTTGGATTCCTTTACTTCTTCTTTTTGCTTTTCTTCAGCTACTCTTTTACTTATATGTACCGGGTCAATTTCTTTTTTACTGCTTTCAGTCTGTTCTTCGGTTTGCTTTAGCCATACTTTTTTCACCTTGTGTGATGTCAGCCTGTTGCCCGTTGCTTTCCATCCTTTTATATCTATGATTTCCGACAGATCTATCGTTTCTTTCGTTTTGGTCTGTCCTTTCCCTTTTATCAGTTCTATTTCGATCACAGGATGCGCTGCCATAGAAGCTACTTCAAGCCTGCTTCCCGGGCTTTCGCTTATAAACCCAAACGGCTTGTTGGTGGTTTGTGTTTCGATCCTGAATCGTTTTACAAAATGTTGTTTGGTTTCGCCGTCGTAATAAACGGCTGATATAACCTGATCCGGATCAAATCTGCCGATCCATAAGACTTTTTCCTGCTCGTAGCGATTGGTAAGCTCGTATCCGGTAAGTATATAGGTGCCGTCGCGGGAAACAGCCAGTATTTTATCTTCCCCGTTAAATGTACCTATAAAAGTGCCTCTTTCATCTTTATTTAACCGGCCCACTGACTTATCATACCAGATATCGAGGCCGCTAAGTGTTGATATTCCTTCGGATTTAATTTCAATTTTCCGTACCGGATACTTTGTCAGAATATTTCCTCCTGCCCCACGGCCTTTTACATCCAGCATGCTGAAATCAAAATCAAAGACTTTCTTTCTTGCTTTACAGCCTGCAGTTAGCTTTACTGTTATTACTTCTGCTTCGCCGTTAGGATTGGCCGACAGGTAAAGCATTTTTGAACCGTTATGACCTTTTGTTAGATCGTATTCTTTATCACGGGTTATGGCCAGTACGTTAAATCGCTTAACCCTAGTCTTGCCCGAGCCGCCGTCAACATACACGGCATTGTAAATCATGCGTTCATCCCCTTTTTTCCATATACCGGCATACATAATGTTTTTACCCATGAACATCTTTTCTGATATGCGCGAAACCATGCATTTCCCATCTGTGCGTATCACAAGAATGTCGTCGATATCAGAACAATCGGCTATGTATTCATCTTTTTTTAATCCGTATCCAACAAAGCCGTCAGTCCGGTTTACATAGAGCTTCGCATTGTTTGCCGCAACGATGGTGGCCGAGATACTTTCAAACGATTTGATCTCTGTTTTTCGTTCCCTGCCTTTTCCGTATTTTTCAATCAGGTTTTTAAAAAACCTGATGGCATATCCGGTAATGTCGGCGAGGTTGTTCTTAACTTCTTCAAGCTCAGCGGCCAGCCTGTTCAAAGCCTCGTCGGCTTTAAATGCATCGTATCTTGAAATCCGCTTTATTTTAATTTCCGTAAGCCTGACAATATCATCCTTGGTGATTTCGCGATAAAAATCTGATTTAAAAGGCTCCAGTCCATTGTCAATCGTGTCAATAACAGACTCCCAGGTTTCGCACTCCTCAATATCGTGGTAAATATGGTTTTCGATAAATATTTTTTCAAGATTCAAAAAAAGTATTTTTTCCATTAATTCCTCTCTGCGTATTTCAAGCTCACGCGCCAGAAGATCAACGGTCTGATCAGTGTTAATTTTGAGAATTTCATTTACCTGCATAAAATGCGGTTTGTCGTCCACGATTATGCATGCATTGGGCGATATGGAGATTTCGCAATCTGTGAACGCATACAGGGCATCGATTGTTATATCAGGCGACTGCCCGGGGGCCAGTGTGATCAGTATCTCCACATCACGGGCGGTATTATCTACCACGTGTTTGATTTTGATCTTGCCTTTATCATTTGCTTTAATGATCGATTCGATGAGCCCTGAGGTAGTAGTGGAGAAAGGAATGTCGCAGACGATGAGTGTTTTCTTATCAATCTGCTCAATTTTTGCACGCACTTTTACCCTGCCACCGCGGAGACCTTCGTTATACTCGGTAAAGTCAGCCTGGCCACCGGTAGGGAAGTCAGGATATAATCCGGTTTTTTTTCCTTTCAATATGTCAATAGACGCAGTTATTAGTTCGTTGAAATTGTGCGGAAGCACCCGGGTTGACAAACCTACAGCAATTCCTTCCACACCCTGTGCCAGCAACAGCGGAAATTTAACGGGCAAGGTAACGGGCTCTTTTTTACGACCGTCATAAGAAAGCTGCCATTTCGTTGTTTGCGGATTAAAAACTACTTCCAAGGCAAATTTTGAAAGGCGTGCTTCGATATACCGGGGTGCGGCAGCACTGTCGCCCGTACGTATATCGCCCCAGTTACCCTGTGTTTCGATAAGCAGGTCTTTCTGCCCCATATTTACCATGGCGTCTCCGATGGAAGCATCACCATGCGGATGATATTGCATGGTTGCCCCGATTATATTGGCCACCTTGTTAAACCGGCCGTCGTCCATGACCTTCATGGCATGCATAATTCTGCGTTGCACCGGTTTAAACCCATCTTCAATCGCCGGAACAGCCCTTTCCAGAATTACATAGGATGCATAATCAAGAAACCAGTCCTGATACATTCCGGATACAGGCTTTACATTGTGCAACGGATCATCTTCCGGTAATTCCCTGCCGTTATATTTATTATTATCTTCATTCATTCCTCAAGCTCTTTTTCCTGTTCTTCCACAATAATGTCTTTTTCGACACGTAATTTATCAATGATAAAATTCTGACGATCAGGTGTATTCTTGCCCATATAAAATGATAAAAGTTTTTCGACACTAGTATGTTCCTGAAGAATTATGGGTTCAAGCCGGATGTTTTCACCTATAAACCCACCAAACTCATCGGGCGAAATTTCGCCAAGACCTTTAAACCGTGTGATCTCGGCCTTGCTGCCAAGCATAAGCAGGGCATCCTGTTTCTCGGTTTCATCGTAGCAGTAGATGGTTTCTTTTTTATTTCTTACCCGGAATAAGGGAGTTTCAAGAATGAACACATGCCCTTGTTTTACAAGTTCTGGGAAAAACTGTAGAAAAAATGTGAGTAAAAGTAACCGTATGTGCATACCATCTACATCCGCATCCGTAGCGATCACTATTTTCTGGTATCTGAGATCCTCAATGCCATTTTCGATGTGTAATGCATGTTGCAATAAATTGAATTCTTCATTTTCATAAACCACTTTTTTAGTGAGACCAAAACTATTTAAGGGCTTACCGCGCAGGCTGAATACGGCCTGTATCTGCACATCCCTCGCTTTGGTAATTGATCCGCTGGCCGAATCGCCTTCGGTAATGAATATCATGGTTTCTTCCTGCTTATCCCCCTTTTTATCATTCAGGTGTATACGGCAATCCCGGAGCTTTTTGTTATGAATGTTTGCTTTCCTGGCCCGATCGTTGGCCAGTTTTTTTATACCGGCAATTTCTTTCCTCTCTCTTTCCGACTGCATGAGGCGTTTCAACAAAGCATCTGCCGTATCCGGATATTTGTGCAGGTAATTATCCAGTTCCTTTTTTACAAATTCATTCACATGGGTGCGAATTGTTGGCCCATCGGCATCGAGGGTCTGAGATCCGAGTTTCGTTTTTGTCTGTGCCTCGAACACAGGTTCCTGAACCCTTATCGCTATCGCACCTATTATGCTCGCACGTATATCGGTTGCATCGAAATCTTTTTTAAAAAAATCTCTTATCGTCTTTACTACAGCTTCTCTGAATGTTGACAAATGTGTGCCGCCCTGAGTTGTGAACTGCCCGTTTACAAATGAATAATACTCCTCTCCATACTGGTTTGAATGGGTCATAGCCATTTCAATTTCATCTCCTTTCAGATGAATTATCGGATACCGGAGTGTTTCTTCACGTGTTTTTCTACTTATCAAATCAAAAAGACCTTTCTCCGAATGAAATTTGCGCCCATTGAAATTGATGGTAAGTCCAGCATTCAAAAAAGCATAATTCCATATTTTATCATCGAGGTATTCGGGTATAAAGTGATAGTTTTTAAACACTGAATTGTCAGGTTCAAATACAATGAGCGTTCCATTTCTCCCACTGGTGTCTTTCAGATCAGGGTCATTTATTTTTTTACCAACTTCAAATTCTACAAACTTCGTTTTACCGTCGCGATATGATTGAACCTTGAAATACTGTGACAACGCATTTACTGCCTTTGAACCTACTCCGTTCAGGCCTACCGATTTCTGAAAAGCCAGTGAGTCATATTTACCACCCGTATTTATCTTGGATACACATTCAACTACTTTCCCCAGCGGGATACCACGGCCATAATCTCTTATCTCTACCCTGTGGTCTGTTATTTTAATTTCGATGGTTTTGCCATAGCCCATCATGTGCTCATCGATACAGTTATCAATAATCTCTTTGACTAATACGTAAATGCCGTCATCCTGAGATGCTCCGTCGCCGAGCTTGCCTATGTACATGCCGGGTCTCAGGCGTATATGCTCACGCCAGTCAAGCGACCTAATACTAGCTTCGGTGTAATTACCAAAATCCATTGCTGCCATATCTTATTCCCATCTAACGATTAAAAATCAACTCTATACTGATTTGATTATACTAATAAGGCGAAAAAACCTCTTTTTTAAGAGATATTCAAATATTTTAATAGGTTTAAAAAAAACAGGTTTTTAATTTAATACTTGAAGTAAGTGCTTATAAATCACTAAATACAAGAATATTAACCCGGGTTAACTAAATCGATATTTTAAACAAAATTTTTATTTCCCACGGTAGCGAAGTACGAATACAATTCCTGATACCCATAAGGAAGTCAACAACATCACTGTGAAAACAACCATTCCAAAGTTACTGAGATTAGTAATACCAAGACTGTTATAGGCATTGATAAAAATGAGTGACGTTATTAAAAATGCATTTAAAAGTATGGTTAACCCATTAAGCCATACCAGCATTGCTTCGGTATACATTGGGGATTGAAAACTCGTTTTTTTGAATAAATTAATCAGTGCATGAAAACCACCGTTGATGACAACCGTGATCAGCAAAGCCACATAGAAAAAACTGCTTTTTGAAATAATCCCGTCAGAAATTCCAGCTTCATAGGTCTGCAAAACTACCAATTCCGAGATATTTGCATACACGAATAACAGAACCCCAAGAAGGAATAAAACCGATATAATCCGAAGTGCACCGAAAAGCTTCGACATAAAGTCCCGAAGATAACTATTTTCTGAGTTTACCTCGGCAACTAACGATTTACAAGCCTGTTTAATACAGAGATAGTTTCCTTTATAAAAATATTGATAAAATGCTTGAACATAACACTTGTATTTTCTAATCGCCAGGATTTGAATTTATGCTTACAATTTCAGTAAATTTGGAAATTATGAATATCAACCCGGTCATACTTTCCATTCCAATATACTTTTTATTGATCGCTATTGAATTGCTGATTCAGCAGTTTTCGAAGAAAAAATTATACCGGTTAAACGATGCTGTTACAAATATCAGCTGCGGAATCACCCAGCAACTCACAGGCACATTTCTTATCATATTCGCTATCGGCATCTACCAGTTTATTTTTGAGCATCTGGCCATTTTTAATATCCCTTCCAATGCGTTTACACTAATTCTGCTTTTCATCCTGGTTGATTTTGCATACTACTGGGCGCACAGAATGAGTCATGAAATCAACCTTTTATGGGGATCGCATGTCGTACATCACCAAAGTGAGGATTATAATTTCTCTGTAGCGCTGCGTCAAAGCTCACTTCAGGTTATCTGGACTTCTTTTTTCTATCTTCCGCTGGCATTATTCGGATTCAACACGCTGGACTTTGCCCTAATCGCTGCACTCACTACGGTGTACCAGTTCTGGATTCATACCGAAACTATCAAAAAACTGGGTCCACTGGAATACATCTTCAACACTCCCTCCCATCACCGTGTTCACCACGGCCGAGATCCGAAATATATCGATAAGAATCATGCCGGCGTATTGATTACATGGGATAAGCTGTTCGGCACTTTTCAAAAAGAGGAAGAAAAACCTTGTTATGGAATAACACGACCTGTAAAAAGCTGGAATCCGGTCTGGGCTAATTTAGACCATTATGTATTTATGTGGTCAGACATAAAAAAAATAGGAAGCCTGCAAAATAAGATCAAATATATTTTCAAAAAGCCGGGCTGGTATCCCGAGGAACTGGGGGGCTATCAGGCAGCACCCCTTGTGGATAAGAATAATTATGAAAAATTTGAGACAAGAAGTTTCCCGGCTGTAAATTATTACGTGCTTTTTCAGTATATCCTGACATTGGCGAGCACAGCTTTTTTCCTTTTCAATAAATCATCATATACCTTAAACGAAAGTGCGTTTTTCGTATTTCTGATCATCATAACAATTGTCAACTGCGGCGCGTTGTTTGAATTCAAAAACTGGGTCCTGTTAGCCGAAAAAGTACGGATCACACTTTTTTCCGGAATCATGATTTTTCTGAGCTTTATAAACGCCTGGGATATAATGCTTCTGACTGCAGGATTGGTTTATCTCTTTGTTTCCATGATTTGGCTATTCAACATTGATTTTAACAGAAGTGAAGTTCCAGAAATTCAGAAAATCTGAAATTTATTTTATTGTATTTGTGTTATTGAACATCCTTGCAGGTTGTGGATCAGACTTAGAAATCGAGGCGTTTTCCTCTGAAATTTGGAAATCTGATAGAAATGGATGCAACAGCAAAAGGGTCGGAGAAATTGACGCGCTAATTGGTGCAAGAAATATATTGCTTGGTAAATCGGAACATGAAATTCTTTCACTGCTTGGCCGCCCCGACAAAAATGAACTTTACCGAAGAAGTCAAAAATTCTTTATTTACTACATTGATCCGGCTCCTACATGTTCAGGTGATTCACATGATGAAAACGAAAGAAAATACCTTTCCATACGGATCAATGCCATTGGAAATATTAGCGAAATTTATTTGTATAAGTAATGTAAAATATATGGGAAACTGACTACCGTTATCAGCGGCTGACTCGAACTATTACCGTACAATAGAGGTGTCAGTTTCCTGTGATTTAATTTGTTTATTAAATTCGGTATTTACCGAATCTTTTCTGACTTCATTTTTACTTTTTGAACCTGGAAAAGTTGTTTTATTCGATACGTCATATGCAAACCAAGCCAATATAAGTATGAATATGATTGCCACCAACAGGAATATTTTTTTTGACAGTTTCATTCACTATGAACATCTTCTATGTACAAAGTTAATCAGGCAATTTCGCCTCCGCAACTTGAACCTGAACCTGCCGTGCAGCCAAAGCAATGCTGATTTGTTATGATGGTACGAGACAGCATCATTTCCTCATCAAATTCCGAAATATGTAGTGGGGCTTTATCGCCTATCTTAAGGTCAAGCATCTGATTGAAGTCACAATCGTATAAATATCCATCCCATCCTACTGATACAGTATTTCTGCACATTAATCCATCAATCGCCAGTGGATTGAATGCTTCCAGAAGCTTATCTGTGTATGCATCATAATTTCCTGATTGAATCAGGTAATCCAAAAACCGGCTTATTGGCATATTTGTAATCGCATACAGATCGTTAAATTCAATATCAAAATCAGATTTCAGACGCCTTTTAAAATCCTTTTTAAGCGATTCCTGCGAAGGTGGAAGATATGCACCGGATGGATTATATACTAAATGAAGTTCAAGTCCGCTACCATCCATTCCATACCCAACTTCGTTAAGCATTTTTAGCACCTGGATAGATTTGGCAAACACCCCTTCACCCCGTTGGGCATCGGTTCTTCTTGCCGAGTAGTGTGGAAGCGATGAAATAATGACAACGTTATGGGTCTTGTAAAATTCCGGAAGGTCGTAATAACGTGGATTTGCAAGGATGATAGTAAGGTTACACCTGACTATGATATTTACACCAGCCTTGTCCAGTTTTTCTACAAACCACCTGAAATCCGGATTCATTTCAGGAGCCCCTCCCGTAAGGTCAACCGTGTTGAAATCTGAATTCTTTACCGCATCAATGCATTGCTGCATTACTTCACGGGTCATGATCTCCTTGCGGTCAGGCCCGGCATCCACATGGCAATGCCGGCAGGTCTGATTGCACATTTTTCCTATATTTACCTGTAAAATTTCCGTTTTTAAAGGCTTCAGGGGGTAATGCCCTGCTGCATGGAGCTTACCTTCAAATGAATATGCTTCCCCATTTGAATGGCCATTGTCGTTCAGCACTTTCAACTGAATAAATGATGAAGCAAGACGGTGCTTCCTGGATTTGAGTGATTTAGTGGCTTCTGACATAACCGGATTACATAGAAATTTCTTTTGCTTTATTCATCATTTGCACACCGTGTACCAGGGACGCCCCGCCCCTAATCGCAGCCGCAACATGTATGGCTTCCATCATCTGCTCTTCATCTGCACCTTTTTCCAGAGATGCAGTTGTATAGGCGTCAATACAATACGGACACTGTACGGTATGCGATACCGCAAGTGCTATAAGCGCTTTTTCTCTTTCTGTGAGTGCTCCTTCTTCGAAAACAGCATTGTAGTAACTAAAAAATTTCTTGCCAAGCTCTGGCTGAAATTCCGTAATGTTTCCGAACTTAAATAAATCTTCTTCGATATAATAGGGCTTACCCATGACTTGTTTCCTGTTTTAAATTAATAATTTATTTTAACGATTTCACCTGTGAATTACACGCAAACCGGCGGTGGTCTAGAAGAAAAGGCGAAGTTGATTATGTTTGTAAACCGTAATGATATTACGGCATTTCTGTGAATAAAAAAGTTTAAAAAGTCAAGTAGGACTGCTCGTATTTTGAAAGCAATATTTTGTGAACTTACAACTGCCAATATATCACGATATGTATCAATATCCGTTTTTTCAATTAGCAAACGATAATCAGGATAATTATCCAGTAGAGCTGTTAAAACGCTCGCTGTACGCCAGGGTATGTTTTCCAGCCCCATTTCTTCAAATACTTCCTTTCTCAGTCCAAGCAGATAAACCCCTCCATCTCCTGCGGGGCCAAACACTGCATTACCTGCTTTAAGGGCCTCTGATGCATCCAGTATATCTTTCTTATTTAAAGAAAGGCAATCATTACCTACGGCAATAACGTGATTGTATCCCATATCAAATACCGACCGGAACGCATGGCCGAATTTCGCACCAAAAGAGCCACCCTGTTGCTGCGTTTCATCCCATACTATAATGTCAAATCCTACTTGTTTTAATATATTTGAAGTGTACTTTTTCAGAAATTTGAACAAACCCAGGTTTTTACGCGCTCCATGCTTAATAGACTTTAATTTAGTTTCATGCCCCGGATTCAGGGTAAAGTATAGGATTGCTATTTTATTGTCTGATTTCAACTAAATTTTACTTAAAACTCAATTGCACTATAAACATAGCCATTTAAATAATTATCTCTTCGCTTATATACATTAATAATATCCGGCTTTTGTATTTAACCTATATTCGCAGCACAATATGGAGCAATAACAATAACATTCGATGTCTCGTTCGGTATTACATAGATTTTGGTATTTGTTATTCATAACTGTAATTGGCTTAAACACGTTAAGTGGGTTTGCACAGTCAGTTAAGGTTCTGGATGCCACCACGCTTAAATCCATTCCGGATGTAGGAATTTTTAACCTGGAAAAGAGCAGATACAGCCAGACAAACGAAAATGGGTTAGCAGATTTGTTAATGTTCGTACCAGGGGACGTGTTGGAGTTTCAGCATCCCTCCTACAAGAATGCAATAATTCCATTAAATGAAGTTATTGCGGCCGGTGTTATCCGTATGGTGGAGGAAGTGATCAAAATTCAGGAAGTTATTATTTCAGCCGGTAGATGGGAGCAGCAGGCCACTGAAGTACCCCAAATGGTAATCAGCATAACTCCGAAAGAAATTGATTTTTACAATCCGCAAACGGCTGCCGATGCGGTTGCTGTCACAGGGCAGATATTCGTGCAAAAGAGCCAACTTGGGGGCGGAAGCCCTATGTTACGAGGCTTTGCATCCAACGCTATTCTGATATCGCTAAACGGTATCAGAATGAACAATGCAATCTTCAGAAGTGGTAATCTTCAGAATGTAATCAATATAGATCCAAACATACTCGATCGTGTGGAGATCGTATTTGGACCAGGTTCTGTTTTGTACGGCAGCGATGCACTGGGAGGCGTAATGAATTTTATAATAAAGGATCCTGAGTTTTCACCCTCGAAAGAAATGAACATAAAAGGTACTGGATTTCTCAGGTATTCCTCTGCCAATAAAGAACAAACCGGGCATATAAACCTAAACCTGGGAGGACGTAAGCTCAGTTGGCTTTCTTCGTTTACATACAGCAATTTTGATCATTTGAAAACAGGTAGCAAAAGGACTGCCGAATTTTCCGAATATGGAAAGCGTACTGAATATGTAATCCGGGGCGACGGTGAAGATATTGTAGTGAAAAATGCCAACGAGAATCTGCAGGTGTTTTCAGGATATAATGCGTTTAATACCATCCAGAGAATCAAACTGCGCCCCTCTGATTTTAATGACATCACATACGACTTCTATTACAGCACAACTTCCGATATCCCGCGTTATGACAGGCTTATTATTTTTAATAACGGAATTCCTGAATTCGCTGAATGGAATTACGGACCGCAGAAATGGATGATGAATGCATTAAAATTTGATTTCTATAAACCTACCGGAATTTACAACGATTTCAGGATTGTGCTGGCTAATCAATTGTTTGAAGAAAGCCGCATCGACAGAAAATTTCAGAATTTGAACCGGCGAAAACGTATAGAACATGTAAGTGCCTGGACACTGAATGTGGATATGGAAAAAGACCTCAATGATAATGTTCAGTTGATCTATGGTGCCGAGGCAGTGTATAATGACGTGCAATCTGAAGCTGAAAGCCTGAATATCGAAACAAGCCAGGTGAGCAGTGCAGGTACGCGATATCCCGATGGAGGTAGCAACCTTACCAATCTTGCTGCCTACATTAATTATAAAAACAATTTAAGTGAAAAGGTGCTTTTCTCTTCAGGGGCAAGATATAGTCATTTATTTCTCGAATCTGTCTTTACTACTACATTTTACAACTTTCCGTTCAGTGAAATCACACTGAACACTGGCGCGCTTACTGGAAATTTAAGTGTGGTTTACAATACAGCAAATAACTGGAAATTCGACTTCCTTGCAGGTTCGGGATTTCGTGCACCCAATGTAGATGACATCGGGAAAGTGTTTGATTCGGCACCCGGAAATGTGGTAGTACCCAACCCTGATCTGAAGCCGGAATATGCCTACAACGGCGAAATACGTATTACAAAAACAATCCCTGGGTTTTTAAAAACAGGACTCACCGGCTTTTATACAAGGCTGACCAATGCGATGGTACGAAGAGATTTTACAGTAAACGGACAAGATTCGATCGTGTATGACGGCACACTAAGTAAAGTAGAAGCGCTTGTGAACGTGGGAAATGCATATATTACCGGAATGAGCGCTGATTTAAAAATGGATATATCTGAACATTTTACACTTTCTTCCTCAGTTACGATAATGAATGGCCAGGACAAGGAAGAAAACATTCCGTTGCCGCATACAACACCAGCCTTCGGAAGAACAAGCCTGCAGTTCAGAGGTAGCAAATTCCGTGCAACGCTTTATGTTGATTACCAGGCTGCAAAAGCATTTGAAGACCTCGCCCCTTCCGAACAAAGTAAAACGCACCTATATACATCCGATGGAGCACTCGGGTGGTCAACTCTCAATCTGAATGTCTCCTATCAACCCGATGCAATGATTCAGCTGAATGCCGCACTTGAAAATATTTTTGACAAGCACTACAGGCCATATTCGAGTGGTATTTCAGCTCCGGGAAGGAATTTAATATTTTCTTTGAGAGTCAGTATTTAAGACAAGGCCTGCATTGGTTACTAATAAACCATTGGTATAAGTTATTGATTATCAAAGTAACTTTTATAATGATATTCCCTTCTGTGGACGCTTACACTCGCTTCTGTCATTTCGAATCGCTTTGAAACGGTTAGAAATCTTTACAGAAGTGAAAGTCAACTACATTTATATTCTACCTAAAATGATCTCTCCCTTAAATTACCGGTGCTGCATCCCTGCCTGTCAGAAAGAAAAGTGTTTTAAGAAAATACGTAACTGATCCTGAAGTGTATCCCGGTCGGGAAATGACACAAATGCCCGTAATTTTACCTTCGGATCAACCTTCATAGTTCTCAAATTCAGGTGCTGGTCCACAAACAAAAACTCCATCTCCGGTTTAATTTCCTTCAACGCATCTAGAACATCCAGAATCATATAATTTGCTTCAACCATATTATATACTCCGGAAGGAATTTTAGTGCAGGCAAGTTCCGATAGTACTCGGCTTGCCGTATCGATATGAATAAATGCCCGGGTCTGTTTGCCATCACCCTGGATAGATATCCGGTTGAAGAAGTTTGCCTCAAACACGAACCGGTTGATAACTGCATCGAATCGCATGCTGTGCGAATACCCATATACATTACCGCACCTCACAATCAACACTTCCATATTATCCATAAGTGGTCTGAGATGCTTTTCTCCTCTGTATTTCGATATTCCGTAGTAGGTTTTTGGATTCGGTATGGTAGATTCACTCACCATTTCAATCGAAGCTCCGTACACGCTTGCACTGCTTAAATATACCAGCCGCTTTATATTTGCTTTTTCGGCTGAATATCCTACATCTGCCGTACCCCAGTGATTTACCTGTTCATATAAATGCGGGTCGGTGTTGGCATATGGGGTGGTAACATTAGCGGCAAGATGATACACGACGTCTATGCCGTCAAATATCTTTTCAAGTTTGCGGGTATCAAGAATGTCTCCGTTCACAAATGTTACTTTCTGGCTGCCGTTTAACGGATAATCCAGAAACAAGTTGTAATTACCCCTGCTCAGGTTATCATAGACAATGACTTCTTCGAGATCCGTATTTACTGCCAGTTGCTTTACAAGTTCAGTCCCGACATATCCGGCACCACCGGTTACCGCAATCCTCATTCAATGTTTTATCAAATCGGTATGCAACCCACATTCCGTTTTGCTCAAACCAAACCAACGGGTTTCTCTTTCCATCATATCAGGGTCCATTTTCCTGGTACAGGGCTCACACCCTATACTCAGATACCCATTTGAATCCAGCGGATGTGTTGGAAGGTCATGCTTTTTCCTGTAAGCATCTATCATTATTGTGGTCCAGTCAAGCATTGGGTGAAATCTGAATGTATTATATGGTGCATCCTGCTCCTCTTTCATGGCTGCCCGTGTCGCCGATTGATCGGCCCGTACACCATTGATCCAGACATCGTATTCAATCAGCCATTTATCAAGTGGCTGTATTTTATTCAGATAACAGCAATGATCGGGATCTGAAGCAAATAACAGCCTGCCATCGCTGCCTTTTTGGGCAATACGCGGTGTTTCGGATCGCAAATCAATCGTATTTAGCTCAAACAAACTGGTTATGTAGTTCCTGAATTGGATCGTTTCCGGAAAATGGTATCCGGTATTTATAAAAACTACAGGAATAGTATTGTCAATCCGGCTTATAATATGCAACAGTACCAGCGAGTGCGACTGAAATGAGGACGTGGTGAACAGTTTCTTTTCCTCATTTTTATAAAATTCAATTTTTTTTCTAATACCTGCAACATCCATTATTTCTTTTACTTTGAGGTTCAGGTAAAAAGTAATAGTTTCATGCTCAAATCAATTTGTTTAAAGTATGGGCAAAGATAATCAACAGATTGTAATTGAAAGATATTTTGTAAAACTCGTAGCAAATGAAATGTATGGTTCAATTGATGAGATAAAAATTGATGATACTTTTCATGCCCTGGGCTTCGATTCCATTAGTGCGGTTTTTTTTATGGAAAAAATTGAGCATGAATACAAAGTCACTCTCTCTCCGTTATGTTTTTGGGATTATCCCACAATACGATTACTTGCCGGTTATGTTCAATCTCTTATAAAATGAGCGTATCAACTGTTTTCAATCTATGGCGCCCTCTGGATGCCGACGTAATAGCTAACCCTTACCCATTCTATAAGCAGTTACAGAAAGAGCATCCCGTATATCATGCACAAACAGGTGAATGGATAATTTCCAGGTACGCTGACATTAAAAATATTTTAGGAGATAAAATCAGGTTTAAAGCAGGCAACCGTCTTCAATGGATGAAACATGCCACAAGTTATGCGAAGGGAAAAGGACTTGATTATTCAAATATTCCTAAAACCCTGCAATCCTTTGTGTTATTTAAAAACCCGCCACAGCACACTGAATATCGGAAATGGATCCATAGACATTGGAAAGAGCATCCTTTTGTACCAGGCCAAATATCCGGGATTATCGAACAACTTTTAAATAATGCAATCCTTTCTGGATTTGATTTTGTATCAGCAATAGCCAAACCCCTTCCCCTGATTGCTATTTCAAATATTCTGGGTATCCCATTAAAAGATTCTCCTCAGCTCAAATCCTGGAGTTACGATGTCATTAAGGTAATGGACCTTTATCTCAAAGTAAGTGATCTGCAAAGGATAAATGTAGCTGCATCCAATCTTCTCCAATATTTCACGGAAATAGCTAAACATCCCGAAGTACTTGACAGCAATGGAATTATTTACAAACTGATATCCGAAAATACACTGGAACTTACGGATGAGCAATTAGCATCGGCTTTTATTTTTCTGTTTATTGCCGGCCAGGAAACCAGCGCTGCATTTCTAAGTACAATGATGTACCATTTGGGCATTGATAAGGAATTATTTAATGATATTGCATCAGGACAAGCATCTCTAAATGCTTCAGTAAACGAGTTATTTCGATTTGATCCACCGGTCCAGTTGTTAGGAAGGATCAATACAGAGCTAGTGGAATTTAATGGACTGCAAATACTTCCCGAAAGTACTTTTACCCTTTGTATTGGCGCCGGAAACCGTGACCCGGAGATTTATGAAAACCCTGAAAAAATTATTTTGGATCGGCCACAAGAGACTTCTCTAGCTTTTGGATATGGCATTCACCGTTGCCTTGGAGAGAGTATGGCATTGGATCTTGCTAAATCTACACTTAGTTATATTTCATCGCATTACCGTGAAATCAAAATATCAAATAATTTAAAATTTGAATGGGAAAAAAATATATCAATCAGACGATTGAAGAGCCTGGAAGTAAGCTTAAAGAAATGAAAGAAGATAATAATCCATACGGGATTAAATTTGAAGAAGTATTTGGAAAGGATGACAAAGAACTAGCCGGAGAATTGATCGAAGTCTGGGAAAAACACAATTTGTTGAGCAAAGGTGAAAGTGGAGAAGAAAGAATGAAACAAGTGGTTTTTGTTGTCAAAAATAAAAACAACGAAATTATTGGCATTTCAACAGCCTATCCTATCTATGTAAAACAACTTAAAAACACGTTATTTGCATTCCGGTGTATGCTCATTCCTGAATATCGCTATCCCGGATTGCTAACTAAATTAACCGTGCAAACCCGTGATTTTTTAGAAGAAATTCATTCGACATATGATCCCTATTGTATAGGGATCATCACCGAAGTTCAGAATACTAAATTGAATGAACATCGTAAAGAAGCTGTTTACCCGGGATCTGGGTTTACATTTATAGGTTATTCAAAAAAAGGATTTCAGATCAGGATTTATTATTTTAAAGGCGCGAAAATTTAAATATGGACCAGCCACCAAACCAAAACCCCAAAAACGACCCATCCAATACAGAGCAACCGCAGCCTCCTCCACCATTCAGTTGTACTTACTCTCCGAACATACCCGAATTGTTACAACAGATGAATGTGAGCCTGGCAATCAGTACCTACCAGGCTGGAAAAGTGATATTGATCAGCCCAAAAAACAGGGACGAGCTCATCCAACTACCTCGGAATTTTTCAAAACCAATGGGAATTGCCGTACATGGACAAAAAATGGCTATCGCTTCTTTAAGTGAAGTGGTTATATTAGTGAATGCCCCTGGTTTAGCTAAAGATTACCCACGGCAGCCTGATACATATGATTCTTTCTATACTCCCCGTGCTGTGTATTATACCGGAGAAGTGGACTTTCACGACCTCGAATGGGGAAACGACGGGCTCTGGGGAGTCAACACCAGCTTTAGTTGTCTTTCTATCATAAATGAAGACTATAATTTTATACCGAAATGGCACCCTCCCTTCATTTCAAAACTCGCACCGGAGGACCGATGTCATCTCAATGGCGTTGCATTTGAAAATGGTGAGCCAAGATATGTCACTGCTCTAGGCGCCACTGATACCCAGGGAGGCTGGCGCGAAAACAAAGCTACAGGTGGAATTTTGATGGATATTCTATCGAATAAAATAGTCCTTGAAGGACTTTCCATGCCGCATAGTCCGAGAATTTATAATGATCAGTTATATCTATTGCTGTCAGGTACCGGTGAAATTGTAAGGGTAAATACGAAAACGCATAAATACGATATACTAAAAGGGTTAAACGGATTCGCGAGGGGAATGGACAGGTACGGAGATTACCTATTTATTGCACTGTCAAAATTACGGACAACAAGCAAGGCGTTTCAGGATTTGCCGGTATCGAAAAAATCAAGTTTTGCCGGAATAATCGTTCTCTACCTGCCAACATCAAGTACGGTAGGATACATCAAATATGAAACTAGTGTGGATGAAATATTTGATGTGAGTGTATTGCAGGGAACCACAAGGCCTGGCCTGCTCAACACACTAAAACCTGAATATAAAATGGGGATTTCTATGCCCAATGCATCATTCTGGGTAATACCCAAAGATCAACCCGCCAATCCATTGGATGAAACAAAATCCTGATGCATTTATAAACACTGCAAAAAAACTTGCAGAAAAGGGAAAGTTTGTGGAGGCCAGGCGATTACTTCTCCAACAATTGCAATCATTCCCTGCTTATTCACCACTATTGAATCAACTAAGCATTATTTCATTTCAACTTGGTGATTATAACTCCGCTCGTAAATTTTGCACGAAACTATTATTGAAGAATCCGGAAAGCAGTGAGTTGTACAATCGGCTTGGTCAAATTTACTATAATGAAGGGGATTTAGAAACCGCTGAAACTTCCTGTCGTAAAGCTATTTCCCTGGATCCCGCTAATGAAAAAGCCTGTTACTTGCTTGGGAAAATGTACTACTCGTCAGGAAGATACGCCGATAGTTTAAAGGAGATTCGCAGGTCAATCGATATAAAACCCGACAATGCTCAGTCATATTTACTAGCGGCAAATATCTTTTCTTTATTAAACGAATTTAACAAGGCAAAATCAGTCCTCACCGATGGTTTGAAGTATCAACCTGCAAACAGAAAGATGAACTTTGCTTTGACTAAAATCCTTTTTCAATTAAAAGATTTCAAATCCGTTAAGCTGTTGTATCAATCTCAACTGAAAAACGACCCGGAAAATTACGAAATCATGCTTAACATGGGTCTTCTCTATAATATAATGGGCAAAAAAGTGATTGCCAACGAGTGGTTCTTCAAATGCATGAACAGTTATTCCTCGATCATGCCAATGGCCACATTACAATACGCTTATAACTCAATTTATCTGTGTCAATGGGACAACTATGATTGGCTGGTCAATAAAATTATCGATGCTACAAAGAAATATATCAAAGATGACCGGGCCAATTATGATTTACCCATTTATATTTTGATGTATTTTGACGTACCAAGAAAGATCTATTTTCAGGCAGCAAAAAAGGTGGCTGATAACATAAAAGCCAGGATATCAAAAATTAAATTTCCGGCGCTGAAAACAAAAAAAACATCAACCGGCAAAATCAAATTGGGATACATCTCCCCTAAATTCCGGAAACAGGCCGGGGGGCTTTTGTACTATGATATCTTCAGGCATCACAACCGTGATAAATTTGAAATATTCGTTTATTCACTGATCCACAAAGAAGATTTCATAAGCAGCCATATACGGAATACGTGCGATCACTTTTTTATAGGTGAAAACATGACAAGTAAGGCAATTGCAGAAAAAATCAGATCCGATGATATAGATATTTTAGTAACAACGGCAGGCTATTATGACAACATGCGAATGGATATTCTTGCGTTTCAACCGGCTCCCATACAGGTAATCGCACAGGGTTATAATGAATCTACCGGCTCCGATTTTATCCAATATGCGATTGTGGATCAACATATTATTACGCGTGAAACACCAAACGTTTACTCAGAAAAACTTATAATACTTCCGGACTGTTCGATGATCAATTCTCCGCTTCCTGATTTTGATAACAGGCCCAGAAATGATTTTAATTTACCAGAGGGTGTATTCGTTTATGCAAGCTTCAACCAACCTTTGAAAATAACCAGAAATACGATAAAACGCTGGGTATATATTTTACACCACACAACATCCAGTATTTTTTGGATCTATGACAATGACTGTAAAGAAGCAAGACAAAATATTCTAAAAGAGTTTGAAGATCAGGGTATTAATCGGGAGCGTATCTATTTTACCGGTATCATGACCATGGAAAATCATTGGACAAGGTTTCAACATGCTGACCTCTACCTGGATTGTTTCCAATATAATGCGCAAACCACAGCAATTGAGGCCTTGCGAAACGGACTTCCTGTTTTGACTTTAAAAGGAAATACACACAACTCCAGATACGCAGCAAGTATCCTGAAAGATGCCGGCCTTGATGATTTTATTTGCAGCACTGAACAGGAGTATTTAGATAAAGCCATATACTACTTCAATCATAATAAGGATTTGAAAAATGTTAGCAGAACACTCAAGAAATCTCCTGATATCCGGCTCTTTAATACATCTGAGAAAGTACAGGAATTTGAAACTGCATTTTTAAAAATTTGGGCAAGATATTGCGACGGAGAGCAAATGGAAAATATTATTATTTAAATAAAATTTTGCAGGTTACATTTTCATCATTTTAACAATTAATGATTATTATTGTTGATAATTATTATTGTTTAGAGAATAATTGCAGAAAAGACAAGATGCACAATACCCTCTATCAACTCTATAAAAAAACCTCCCAGAAATACAGGAAACTGTCTTCCAGATTAGAGAAAAGCATCGTCTCCGGCCGGTTCTGGAAGGAAACCAAATACAGACAAAACCAACTGGTTAACCGGGTAGAAAAGATTAGATTAAAGCTTGAGCGCCTTGAATTACAACTTCGGATTGCCATTGCCGGAGGATTGGTCATAGCAGGATTAATCGGTACTTCTGATTATGCATCGGCACAGGGACTTGGTCCCTTTATAGAAATTACCGATCGGTCCGTACACCCCCTGCCTCTTCCTTTGGAATGGACCTCAAACCTTAGTGCCTACCCCTCTTATGCCGACCTGGATGGCGACGGGGATATTGATCTGTTTGTAACCATCAACTCCAATATCAATTTTGTATACCCTAATGCCGACGATGAAGTACTGTATTATGAAAACTTATATAACAGCCTGGGCCGGCACTTTGCGTTGCAAAATCCAACTACGCCATTTGTTAGTAAAATATCTGGTTTTACGGACCGGCGCATGCCTGAGTTCGTGGATATAGATAATGATGGAGATCTCGATGCCTTTACCAACAAAGGATATTCCAGTATATTTACTGAGATAATATTTCTGTACAACAATAACGGTGTATTTGAAGATCGTACCGCGGACACTACAAATCCGTTTTTAGGAGTATCCTTTTATGAAAGGTCACTCAGTTTTGTGGATCTGGACGGAGATGGTGATTTTGATGCATTTGCCAATGGGAGATTTTTTAGAAATACCGGAACCGCTTCCGCAGGGATTTTTAAATTCGAAAGCCATTCTTTTGATGCTCTTGATATAGAGCATCTGGCATTCATTGATATGGATAGCGATGGTGACCAGGATGCCATCACTGCAGATTCTAATGGATATTTACACTTTTTCAAGAACGATAATGTTAATGCGGTACCGCCATTTCAAACCGACAACTGGACCCAGGATGACAATGAAATCCGTTTTGCCCCGCTTATGGGCATTAAATTCGGTACCGAAGCCATACCAAAATTTGTTGATATCGATAACGACGGTGACTTGGATCTAATGGTGATGGTTACGAATGACGTTTACCCCAATCCTCCAAGCACGATTCAGTTTTGGGAAAATGATGGAAACAATTATTTTTCGCTGGCTCCGGGTTTATCAAATCCATTCGGAGGCGTAGATGTAGGAGACGATGCTGATCCTGCCTGGGGAGACATTGACGGCGATGGCGATATGGACCTTTTTGTCGGTTCGAAAAACAAAGGGGTTGTATTTTACGAGATGACCAACACAGGCGCCGGTGACTATTTTCTGCCAAAAACCGGGGCGCAAAATCCATTGAATATTGTTGGAACTCCAGAAAATACGTCTCCAAGTTTAGCTGATCTGGATGGAGATGGAGACCTGGATACCTATGTAGGAACTTATAATGCCCTTCAATACTTTAAAAATGATGGTAATTCCAATGTTCCATCTTTCCTGCCCAATGATCCTGGAAATTCCTTGATAACAGCTTTCTCCTCAACAAATCATTATGAGTATATCAAGGTTACTCTCGGTAATCTTGACACCGATTCGGATATCGATGCTTTGGTCGGCTCA
>JACZXH010000109.1 GCA_022571715.1 Bacteroidota bacterium
CACAGGATTTAACAGATGAACTGAATGATGCGCCTAATACTAAAAATATATTTGATAAATTTGAGATAATAGGTAACTAACAGATTGAAAATAAATTTTCAATCCCCATGATACTTGTTGCTGACAGTGGATCAACAAAAACAGACTGGCGTTTAGCAGGTAAAGAGGGTATGGTGAAAGCCGTTCGGACTATAGGTTTAAATCCATTTCATAAAAATTTTGAGGAAATAAAAAATTTAATTAGGGAAGATCTTTTACCTCAAACCAAGGGAAGTAATGTCAATCAGATTTATTTTTATGGAGCGGGGTGTGCTTCGGAAGATACTTGCCTTGTATTGTCGAAAGCACTCAGGGTGTCTTTCCCAAATGCTGCCATTGAAGTAAATTCTGATTTGCTTGGCGCAGCCAGGGCACTATGCAACAGGCAGGCAGGCATAGCATGTATTCTTGGTACCGGATCCAATTCATGCTACTTCGACGGCGAAAAAATAAAACATTCCATTCCTCCGCTTGGGTACATACTGGGGGATGAAGGTAGCGGAACCTTTATGGGTAAAAAGCTACTGACAGATTACCTGCGTAAGGAAATTCCTGAGGAACTTGCTGAAAAATTACGAAGTGAACCTGGGATGAGCAAGATGATTATTCTTGAAAAAATTTATAAAGAAAACACCCCTGCAAGGTATTTGTCCGGGTTTGCTTTGTTCATTCATGAAAACAGGAATGAGCCGTATATGCATAAGTTAGTTTATAATAGTTTTTCAGCTTTTATGGAAAGTATTATAAAAAAATATGAAGGGTTCAATCAAATAAAAATCCATTTTGTAGGTGGGATCGCGTATTCATTTAGCGATATTTTGAGAGAGGTGACATCTGAATGCGGGCTATACATTGGGAATATTTTCAAAAATCCGATTGAAAGCCTGACAAATTTTCATTTACACTCGTAAATTTGCAAATAAATTGTCCCTTAAAAAAAGCTAATTCTTTTGATTTAGGATTAACAACAATGCGTAGCTTTAAAAATTCGCATCGGACAGAAAATATTATTAAGCGTCAATATTATCGGAAATCAAAAAACCACAGAGTCCTCGTCCAATTACAGGCATCTTGAAAAAATGTCTGTTCGCGATTTATTGATTAATATCAACCACGAAGATAGAACTGTTCCAAAAGCCGTGCAACGTGCCATGCCCCAGATTGAAGCTCTGGTGTTGGAGATTGTCAGGCAAATAAAAAAGGGTGGAAGGCTTTTTTATATCGGGTCAGGTACGAGCGGACGGTTAGGAATAGTGGATGCTTCGGAATGTCCGCCCACATTTGGGGTTGAGAATGGTCTTGTGATCGGAATCATTGCCGGTGGAGATGAGGCCATCCGCAAATCTGTTGAGTTTGCCGAAGATGACGAAGAGCAGGGTTGGAAGGACCTGAAGGAATTTCAGATTAATCATAAAGACGTAGTTATTGGTATTGCCGCGTCCGGCAGTACACCGTATGTTATCGGTGCGGTAAAGACTGCAAGAGACCACGGGTTAATTACCGGATGTATAACGTGCAATCGTTATTCGATGCTTGCTGAGAATGTTACATTTCCTGTAGAAGTGATTGTAGGACCTGAGTTTGTGACCGGTAGCACACGTATGAAGGCAGGTACAGCACAAAAACTGGTATTGAATATGATATCAACTGCAGTTATGATTCAGCTAGGCCGGGTCTACGACAATAAAATGGTGGATATGCAGCTATCTAACAATAAACTTATAGATCGGGGTACAAGAATGCTTATGGAAGAACTCTCCATCGATAGGAAGGAAGCAGAAAAGTTGCTGATAAAGCACGGGTCAGTAAGAAAAGTTATAGATTCAATTCGAAGAGGTGCATCTGATTGAGCCATACTACAGATGGAATAATTATTATAATTCCAATCTGGATGAGCGATCACCATTTTATGGTAAAGAGTATAACTATGATAAATATTCAGAGGAAATTTATGGCTATTATATCGATCCAGGATGGGATTTTATGGGCTCAGAAACGCTTTACATCAAAATATTGTTTGCAGATTATGAAAATGAGTTCGTAGTTATAGAATTTATTGGCGAATGGAATGATGCGATCAATAATGACATAATGAATCTGAAAAGAAACATAATTGATCGTCTGACACTTCAGGGAATCAATAAGTACATCTTGATAGGAGAAAATGTGTTAAATTTTCATGGTTCGGATGACTGTTATTATGAAGAATGGTTTGAAGATATGGAAGAAGGGTGGATTGCTGCCATTAACTTTCCGAAGTTTGTGATCAACGAATGGAGGGCATATAATATAGATAATTTTCTGATTTATGGCGGCGATCTTGAAAAGATAAATTGGCGGACATTGAAGCCTACGAACCTGCTCGAACGGGTAACCAGGATTATTCAGGCAAGAATACCCATGTTTTAATACTAAACGAAGATAATGCAAGAAGCCAGGATTAGATCATTACTTATTACAGTTGCAGCAGCAGTTGCGACATTTATCTTTGCATCATGCAACAGTAGCGAAGACCCTGTGCCTCAGCATACCTGGCTGGTTGGCCTGGAGAAGGTGGGATCAGCGACTTCAGGACAAATTATTTTTGGTGCAAGCATAATCGGGTTAAGTGAACTTGCCGACCACGTCAAATACGATGCCACAATATACAGAATGGTGTACCGGACTTCATTCAACGACCGGGAAGTAGAAGCTTCCGGTATTGTAGGCATCCCTGTTGATTTTCAGGGCGCGCTACCTATTATAAGCATTCAGCATGGCACAATTATCAGAAAGTCGGATGCCCCAAGCCGAAATGTAGATGACTACCTTTTGTTCTCGGCAATGGCTACCACCGGTATGATTACGCTCATACCGGATTTTCTTGGTTTTGGAGAATCGGAAAATATTTTCCATCCGTATTATATCGAAGAATGGGAAGCACGCCCGGTAGTGGATATGATTAAAGCGGCCGTTGAATTAATGGCTGACAGTGCCTGGACATGGAATAATAAATTGTTTCTGACAGGATATTCGGAAGGGGGATATGTAACCATGGCAACGCACAAATTCATTCAGGAACATCCTGAAGAAGGGCTAACCGTGACAGCCTCTGCCCCAGCTGCAGGAGCGTATGATATCATTCATATGAAAGACTATTTTTTTTCTCTTGATACCTATCACGAGCCTTTTTATCTGGCTTATGTTTTTCAGGCATACAAAAACACATTCAACTGGGATAAGCCGCTCACAGCTTTTTTCCAGGAGCCTTACGCAACTTTAATCCCAGGTTTGTTCAGTGGAATACTGAGCGGCAGCGAGATCAACCTGCAGTTGACCGAAGTAGTGAATGATTATCTTAACCCGGTCATGCATGAAACATTTGAAACAAATCCTGAATACTCGGAACTGAGAAAGGCGCTGATGGAAAACAGCCTGACCGACTGGGTGCCGGAAACTCCTATGAGGTTGTATCATGGCACAGCGGATATTACCGTACCTTATGATAATACACTTGCCACATATCAGCAACTAAAAGAAAACGGCGCTGGTAATTCCCTCGAACTGATCTCTTTGGAAGGCGCTACGCATGCTACCGGACTAATTCCCATGATGAAAGATATGGTGCCGTGGATTATGACGATGAAAGACTGACTTAAATTAGTAACCCTGATCTTAAAGTTTAATTCCCTCGTTTGAATTTGAGTTAAAAAGAATTTATATTTGCAGTCCGAAAAATCATAACTGGTAAAACAGTGTGACTTTCAAGAGTAGAAATTAAATTTTGCAATGTAATGTACGCCATAGTTGATATAGCAGGTAAACAATTTAAAGTGGTAAAAGACCAGGAAATATTTGCTCCTTTAATGAATGAAGAAGAAGGCGCTGATGTGGAATTCAGTAAAGTTTTACTGATAGATAACGACGGTAAAATTCAGGTTGGCTCTCCTATTGTTAAAGGAATGAAAGTTTCCGCAAAGGTACTTGAACATGTAAAGGGTAACAAAATTGTTGTTTTTAAAAAGAAAAGAAGGAAAGGCTATACAGTCAAAAATGGCCATCGTCAGCAATTCACGAAAATATTGATTAGTGATATTTCGAAGTAACAATAAGTAAAAAAGTAAAGCCATGGCACATAAAAAGGGAGCAGGGAGTTCAAAAAATGGAAGAGAATCGCATAGTAAACGTCTTGGTGTAAAAATATACGGTGGCCAGCAGATTGTTGCAGGAAATATTATTGTAAGGCAAAGAGGCACGAAACATCACCCCGGTGTAAATGTAGGCCTCGGTAAAGATCACACATTATATGCGTTGACTGACGGTGTGGTTAAGTTTAAAAAAAACCGTAATAACCGTTCTTTTGTTTCGGTTGTAGCCGAGAGTTGATGCGGTATCCAAAAATTTGGTTGAATGCGTATTGCTTATGATAATTCTTTTATCAACTTATCATTTTATTCGGTTAACGCTACCGGAGATAACGGGCCCTTTGTTACGTTAGTCACTCGTACAGTGGTTTCAGAATAAACTTTGACCGGACTAACCATATACACATCCGATAAAATCAGTGACAAAAATGCACTTTTTCAAAAAATACTAAAATCTGAAATCTGTTCAATAAACCTGGGTATTACTTTTGGATATACAATTATGGTAAACAGAATGCCATACACGGCTCCGTATAAGTGGGCATCGTGATTGATGTGCGAATCAGGATTTTTTGACTGGTAGTAAGAATAAACCAGATACAATATGCCAAGTATAAATCCGGGTAGCGGGATAAAATAGACATATATCGTTTCCAAAGGAAAAAACATTATCCAGCAAAAAACAATGGCCGATACGCCTCCTGATGCTCCCAATGAAAAATAGTGTGGATTTTCTTTCTGTTTTCTTAATGTAGGCAGATCTGAAATGATAATAGCTGATATATAGAAAAATATAAAAAGGACACCTCCGATGCCCGGAAAGATGTAGTTAAAAATGCTTTCCACGCCCTTACCAAAAAAAAACAAAGCCAGCATGTTAAAGATGAGGTGCATCCAGCCCTGATGGATAAACCCTGAAGTCAACAATCGGTAATACTGCTTTTTGTACAATACAGTATGCGGATGAAAAATCAGCCGTTGCAATAGCGGCTCATTTCGCCAGGTGATTATAGATATAATAACTGTTGCGATAATTATGAGTATATTATTCGACATTATTTTTCCCGTTCAATCAGTTTTGTTGTGAAATTTACCAGCGGATGTTTTACGGATTCAGCCACATTTAGCGAATCAAGTTTTGCAAAAGCATTGCGAATATATACATTCATTTTCTCTTCTGATACTGACTTAATATTCAGGTCATCATAAATTTGTGTAATCGCTTTTATTTTTTCTTTCGGGTCAAACGCTTTCATAGAAAACCAATGGATCAGCATCTTTTTCTGATCGGGATCGGCCATCTTACAGGCTTCGATCCACAAAAAAGTTTTTTTATTCGTAATAATATCACCTCCCACTTGTTTACCGAATTTTTCGTGGTCGCCATAAACATCAAGTATGTCGTCTTTTAGTTGAAATGCCAATCCCAGGTTTTCACCAAATGATCGTACCAGCGTAATCTGTATGGTTTCTGCGCCTGCAATGATAGCGCCAAGTTCCATGCTGAACCCAATCAAGACAGCCGTTTTAAGACGGATCATTTCCAGGTATGCTGTTTCGTTAACCTCATTCATCGACTCAAAGTCCATATCAATCTGCTGGCCCTCACAAACATTTATAGCACAGTCGCTAAACGTTTGTAATACTTTTTTAAGGAGCGAATCTTTAACCTGCACGATCAATTCGTATGCTTTTACGAGCATTACATCTCCAGCCAGGATCGCTGTTTCATCATTCCACTGGGCATGCACGGTGGTTTTGCCCCGTCTCAACGGGGCTTTGTCCATGATATCATCGTGCATTAGTGTGAAATTGTGAAACACCTCAATACCGATGGCAGGAAGCACGGCTTTGTCGATATCATCATTAAAAAGCGAATGGCTCAACAGGGTCAGAACAGGTCTGAAACGCTTACCTCCAAGTTTCATAATATACCGGATAGGCTCATACAGGTTACGAGGCTCAGCGTTTAGCGACAGCGTTTCAATCTGATTGTCAATAAGAGCCCGATAACGAATCAAAGAATCTCTCATGAAGGATTTCTGTCAGGTACAATTACCAGGTCAATGGTTCGGCGGTCAATATCTGTCTCGATTACCTTTACTCTTACAAAATCGCCAAGCGTAATTTTATTCTTGTTCTTTCTGCCGATGATACAATAGTTGTTCTCATCAAATTCGTAATAGTCATCCGTAATAGAGCTGATCCGTACCATACCTTCGCACTTATTTTCAATTAGTTCAACAAACACCCCGAATTCGGTTACTCCTGAAACGATTCCGTCAAATTCCTGCTCCTTCAACGACTGAATATATTCCACTTGTTTATACTTAACCGAGGCCCTTTCGGCATCAGCAGCCACTTTTTCCATATCTGATGAATGTTTGCATTTTTCTTCCAGGCCGAATCTGGAAACCGGATCACCTTTCTTCAGGTAGTAGTCTAGCAGCCGGTGCACCATCACGTCCGGATACCTGCGTATCGGAGAGGTAAAATGAGAATAATGTGGGAAAGCAAGCCCAAAATGGCCGGTAGGCTGGGTTGTGTATTTCGCCTTCGCCATTGATCGGATTGCCAGCGTTTGAAGCACATTTTGCTCGGGTTTTCCTTCAATATCTTCAATCAGGTTGTTAAGCGAAGTGGCCAGCGAGTCCTGCTCAGTATGCAACTTGTGGCCAAACTTTCTGGCAAACACCGAAAATGCTTTGATACGGTCAGGGTCTGGAAAATCATGAATACGGTAAGCAAATGTATTTTTTCCGTTATTCTGACGATAAACAAATTCCGCGACCCGCTTATTGGCAAGGAGCATGAAATCTTCGATCATCTTATGGGCGTCTAGTCTGACTTTACGAATGATGCCAAGGGGTTTACCTTTACCATCCAGCC
>JACZXH010000059.1 GCA_022571715.1 Bacteroidota bacterium
TATACCTTGAATATACGCATCTCCAAAAAAATCAGGCGAATGAGAACAAGATCGATTACCTGAATCAGCAGATGAAGGAGACGGAAAAGATTCTTGAAGAATTTGAAGATTATTTCGAAAATTTCACCATCGATAATAAAACTGTAAATCTTGACCAGGATGTTAAGAAGACCTTAAATTACATGAACCAGATTGATTCACAACGGTTTGAACTCCGTGCAAGGATTTCACACATCGAAGACATATCCGAAAAAATAATTATCGAAGATCTTGAAAATATAAACATAAAAAGGCAATACGTTCCTGATTACATACTGAAAGATTTTGAATTATTTGACAAGTTATTCTTCGAGCAAAAACAACTTGCCCTCGCCTACAAAGAAAATACCTTTGCCTTCGAAAGAAAATTACAGGAACTGGACATTGTACGGGGAAATCTTGTAACTGACCTGAATCAATATAAACTGAACCTGTATGAAAGTCTGACAGTGCTGAACAAAAAGAAAAATGAACTCGAGAGTAATCTGCTTGACCTTCCTTCCAAAGGCACCGAATACAACAAGGCCAAAAGATATTACGCCCTTTATGAGGAAATGTATTTATCGTTAATGCAAAGTAAAAATGAGTTTGAATTAGTACGTGCAGGAACTATTCCTGATTTCAAGATATTGGCGCATGCAACTATTCCCTCAGATCCGATTTCGCCTAAAATACTACTTGTTTATGGCATGAGTATTATTTCAGGTTTGATCTTATGTTTCCTTTTTGTCGGGATAAGTTACCTTGTTAGTAATAAAATCACCGGAATTTACGAAATCGAGGATCTTTCAAAAGCGCCGATACTCGGCACACTCCCCTATGATCGTTCCGTCAGTAACGGCGTACAACTTTTTATAAAGAACAATCCGAAATCAGCATCCAGTGAAGCATTCAGAGCTATACGAACCAACATTGATTTTATGGTACCTGGCATTAAAAATAAAGTTATCTCTGTTTCTTCTACTATCAGCGGTGAAGGCAAAACATTTGTCACACTGAACCTGGGTGGCGTAATTGCCATATCATCACAGAAGGTGGTGATTCTCGATCTTGATCTGAGAAAGCCTAAAATTCATCGAAATTTTGGAGATATAGAAACAGGAAAAGGTGTCAGTACCATACTGATCAAAAAGCACACTATTCAGGAGTGTATCTCACCAACAGGCCTCAAAAACCTAAATTATATACCTGCAGGACCCATTCCTCCAAATCCATCCGAACTTTTGTTGAATGGCGCTTTTGAAGAAATGATCATTAATCTTAAAGAAACATTTGATGTCATTATCATGGACACCCCCCCCATTGGGTTGGTAGCGGACGCTATTATGGCTATGAAAATAGCTGATCTGAAAATCTTTGTTTTACGAGCTGATTATTCCTTAAGGTCTTATTTACAGGCAGTAAACAGACTGGTGGATGTCAATAAGTTCAAAAATATCGGACTTATATTTAACGGCTTGAAAAGCGGGCATACCCATGGGTATGGATTTGGTTATGGCTCCAGCTATTACGAAAATTCCTCAAACGGATCGTGGATAAAAACTGTTCGAAGAAAACTGGGAGTATAACGTGATCAGACTATTTAACAGGAAAAGAACAATATCCAACCCGCTTACCGTTGACATACACTCACATCTTTTGCCAGGCCTGGATGACGGAGTGTCTTCCCTTGATGAGTCACTAGAAATACTAAAAAACTTTGAAAAATTCGGTTATAAAAAGGTTGTAACCACACCGCATATTATGAGTGATTTTTACCGAAATACGCCTGATGGCATTTCTGAAGCATTACGGGAACTTCAGCATTTTGTCAAGGATAAGACAGAAATAATAGTTGAAGCAGCGGCAGAATACTACCTTGATGAAGGATTTATCGAATTACTCACAGAACATGCCGATCGCATTCTTTGCATTGGGAATAAATATATTTTGTTTGAAACTTCCTTTATGAGTGAGCCGGTGTATTTAAAAGAAGCTATTTTTTATATACAGTCCCATGGTTATAAACCCCTGATGGCCCATCCGGAAAGGTATCAGTATCTCCACAATAGCTGGGACCTCACAATGGATTTGATTGACAGAGGCACACTTTTTCAGGTCAATATAAACAGTCTGGCCGGCTATTATACTAAACCTGTTCAGAAAATGGCGATCAGGCTGATCAAAAACAGTATAGTGCATTTTCTAGGAAGCGACTGTCATAATATGCATCACTGGGACGTTACTTTAAAAGCATTTAATACCAGAGGATTCAGAATGGCTACAGGACTTCCTCTACTAAATAATTCACTGGCATAATTATGATCCTTGTCACAGGTGCAACAGGCTTGGTAGGTACACAGATATGTAAATATCTTGTCGAAGAGAATATTCCCTGCAAGGCATTGAAAAGACCAACAAGCACCATCGATAAGAATTTGATAAATACAGTGACCTGGATTGAAGGAGATGTGCTTGACATCCATTCAGTTGAAGAAGCACTGGAGGATGTGGACACAGTGATACATACCGCGGCATTGATATCGTTTTACAGCAAAGAATTTGACAAGATGAATGAAGTCAATGTTTATGGTACGGCAAACATGATCAATGCTGCCTTGCGTGCAAACGTAGATCGGTTTGTGCATATTAGCTCCGTCGCAGCGCTTGGGAAAGCAAAAACCAAAGGATCTACTAGTGAAAATACCTTATGGGTTAAATCTACAAACATTTCGCATTACGCCGAATCAAAATATTACGCAGAACTTGAAGTGTGGCGAGGCCAGGAAGAAGGATTATCAACCGTCATTCTTAATCCGTCAGTAGTGCTTGGCCCGGGCAACTGGAATACAAGCAGTACACAGCTGTTTAAATATGCCTGGGATGAAGGCCTCTTTTATCCGGTGGGTACCTTTAATTATCTTGATCTGCGGGATCTTGCAAAGGCTACCCTGCAATTGATGCGATCGAATGTGGAGAGTGAACGATTTATATTAAGTGCAGGCAGCATATCGTATAAATTATTCTTTGAAATGGTTGCAGATGCCTTTAATAAAAAGCCCCCTTCATTTAAATTAACTCCGTTACCTGCTGCTTTCGCATTGATCGCAGAACGCATTAAATCGCTGGTTTCCAGGACTCCGCCAAGGGTAAGCAAGGAATCATTACAATTTAGTCATTTGCAGTACGATTATGACAATACGAAAATTAAAAAGTATCTTGACTTTGATTTTACATCCATCAAAGATACCATTGCATGGACATGTGAGTTATTGAAGAGAGATAATGTAAAAAATTAGACTTATCTTTCATTCACATATTGTTTTTCTTACATTGAGAAAACTATATTGGAATGACAGGCAACTACAAACGACGGGAAGATAACGAACGCATAAAAAATTTTGAAGAAGCGCTGAAAAACCATTCCTCTGTTTACTTTGATGAAGAAACGTTTGATGAGATCATAAACTATTACTTCGACAAAGGAAGGTTTGATAAGGCTTTAAAAGCTTGCAATATCGCCTGCCAGCACTATCCTTTTTCTGCTGATTTTTTATTGCTTAAAGCAAACTTACTGGCTGAGATAGAAGAATACGACAATGCCCTTTCGGTACTGGAACATACTGAAACCCTTCAGCCGCTTGAACCGGAAATATTCATATTACGGGGCACCGTTTTCAATCAGTGCCAGCAATATCCGGAAGCCATAGAGGCATACAAAAAAGCACTCCCTCTCGTAGATGACAAGGACAATATATACTACAATATCGGCCTTACCTACCAAACCACGGAAGATTATGCAGAAGCAATCTTGTATTATAAAAAAGCAATTGAAGAAAACCTGAGCAATGAAAATGCACTCTATGACCTTGCTTATTGTCTTGACCTTACCGATAAACTTGAAAGCAGCATTTCTTATTACAATAAATTCATCGATTATGACCCTTACTCTCAACATGCGTGGTACAATCTTGGAACTGTTTATTCAAAACTCAAAAAGTTTGAAGAAGCGGCAAAGGCGTATGAGTATGCCACACTAATAGATGAAGAGTTTGGTTCGGCATTTTTTAACCTCGGAAATGCATATTTAGCTATGTGTGAACCTTTAAAAGCCCTTAATGTATACAAAATAACGTATGATATTGAAGGCCCGAGTTCAGAAATATTCAATTGCCTGGCACAGGCTTACGAGCGTCTCGAACAATATGATCTTGCCATGAAATATTATATGAAATCCACCAAACTGGATATCATGAATGATGAGTCGTGGTTTGGTGGTGCCAACTGCCTGGCCATGCAAAACAAGTGGTATGAATCACTTCATTTTTTTAATAAAGCGCTTAAACTGAACAATGAAAATCCGAAGTACTGGTACGCAGTAGCAAAAGCAGAAAATCAGGTTGGAAACATCATCTCAAGCTTAGAGGCATATGAAGAAGCCAGCATACTCGATCCTGACAATAAAGATATCTGGCTGGAATGGTCATACATTTATTATGATCAGGGAAAATACAATATGGCCGTTGAACTCGTCAAAAGGGGGTTAGATGAAAACGCGGATGACTCTGATCTGCTATACAGAAATTCTGCTTATTTAATTGCTGCAGGTAAATACAAGGAAGCCTTTTCTTGTTTGGAAAATGCATTATTTTTGGATTTTGAAAATCACACAGTTCTATTAGAATTTTTTTCAAATCTGGAAATCCAGAAAGCTTTATTTAAGATAATTGAGCGTTTTCGAAAAGAAAATCTGTAATGAATTATTATTTAAAAAATATTCCTGAGAGGACCACCAAACCTCGCCAGTATGGTTATACTATGGCCATGGATAAAGGCTTAAGTATCAGAGAAGTAGAAGATTTTTTAGACGTTAGTAGCGACCATGTGGATATTGTGAAACTTGGTTGGGCAACATCATATGTAACTCCCTCGCTACAAGACAAACTAAGAGTTTACGAAGAAGCCGGTGTTCCCACATATTTCGGAGGTACGTTGTTTGAAGCATTTATCGTCAGGGGCCAGTTTGACGACTACCGAAAAGTGCTTGACAAATATAATATGACCTTTGCTGAAGTTTCTGATGGCTCCATAGAGTTGGATCATGACATTAAGTGTGAATATATACGGAAACTTACAGGCCAGGTCACGGTGCTGTCGGAAGTAGGTTCAAAGGATGCCGAAAAAATAATCCCTCCCTATTTATGGATCAAACTGATGCAGGAAGAACTGGATGCAGGAGCATGGAAAGTGATAGGCGAAGCACGGGAAGGTGGAAATGTAGGACTTTTCCGCTCATCTGGCGAAGTGCGGTCCGGACTGGTGGAGGAAATTCTTACCAAAATACCTTTTGAAAAAATTATTTGGGAAGCACCACAGAAATCACAGCAGGTTTGGTTTATTAAACTGCTTGGTCCCAACGTAAATCTTGGTAACATAGCCCCAAAGGAAATTATTCCATTAGAAACAATTCGTCTGGGGTTGCGTGGCGATACGTTTAATCATTTCCTGAAAATTGAGAAACTAGACTAATCTGAAATACGGCTTGTCATTTACCCTTCAAAATTTATGAAGATCAGAGAATCCATTACCCTTTTTCTCAAAGGTGTAGCGATGGGTGGTGCAGATGTAGTTCCTGGCGTATCAGGTGGCACCATTGCATTCATCACTGGCATTTATGAAGAACTCCTGGATTCACTACAAGCACTCGATCTTCAATCGCTCGGATTACTGAAAGCGCTGAAATTCAAGGAATTCTGGAAGCATATTAATGGGAATTTTCTGATCACACTTCTTTCAGGAATACTCATAAGTCTATTCTCACTTGTAAGAATGATATCTTACCTGATGATCCACGAACAAATCGCACTATGGTCTTTTTTCTTCGGTCTGATATTGGCATCTACAATTCTTGTATTCCGCAAGATCCGAAAATGGAATGTGGGTGTGGGACTGGCCACAATAGCAGGTACTATAATCGCATTTTATATTACCACATTTGCTCCGGCTGAAACAGACAACAATCTGATTTATATATTTCTGAGTGGTATGCTGGCTATATGTGCAATGATACTTCCCGGAATTTCCGGATCATTTATCTTGCTCATACTGGGAAAATACGAGTATATAATCAATTCGGTTAAAGACTTTAAAATAGACGTGATTCTGGTTTTTGGTGCAGGCTGTGCATTGGGGCTAATAGCATTTTCGAGAGTGATCTCCTGGGTGTTGCATCGTTTTCACAATATTGCCATCGCAGTTCTTTCCGGATTTATGATTGGGTCGTTAAACAAAATATGGCCATGGAAAGAAGTAATCGAATATCGGATAAATTCGCTTGGCGAGCAGGTAGCCCTCTACGACCGGAGTGTGCTTCCAAACCAATATCTTGATATTACGGGTAATAACCCACAATTTTTATACGCATTACTCTATACAGCACTGGGAATATTTATTGTGGTCGCATTTGAGCGTACAACATCATGGATTAGTCCTTCGAAATAATTATGGTTGAATTTGGACTCATCGGAAAAAAATTATCACACAGTTTTTCGAAAAAATATTTCGAACAAAAGTTTATATATCTCAATCTTACCGATCATTTCTATCATCTGTTTGAGTTGAAAGAAATATCCGGATTGCCCAAGCTGATCCAAAGCCATCCGGCGATCAAAGGCCTGAATGTTACCATCCCCTACAAAGAAGAAATTATTCCGCTTCTGAATGGCCTCGATGATATTGCTGAAAAAGTAGGGGCAGTAAATGTTGTAAAAGTGGAGGCTGATAAAACGCTCTCAGGTTATAATACCGATTACTACGGTTTCAAAAAATCACTCCTGGACTGGATTTCGCCTGGCGAACTGAAAGCGCTGGTTTTAGGAACTGGCGGAGCAGCCAGGGCTGTATGTACGGTGTTATCGGATTTGCATATACCCTACATTAAGGTTTCACGTAAAAAACAAGATGACATTTTAACCTACGAAGATTTAAAAACCGATGAATTATTTCTTAAAGAGCATAAACTCATCATAAATGCAACCCCACTGGGAATGTTTCCGGAGGTAAACACACATCCTGATTTCAATTATGAACTTGTTGGTCCTGAGCATTATTTGTATGACCTGGTATATAATCCTGAGCTGACGCTTTTCCTGAAAAAAGGTTTTACTAGAAGCGCTTCAATAAAAAACGGTTATGAAATGCTGCATCTTCAGGCAGAAAAGGCATGGGAAATATGGAGTGTGTAAGTTTTAGAAAAGTTTTGAATCCTGTCAGAATTTATAATGGAATTTAAACTTACCAGCGAATACAAGCCCACTGGAGACCAGCCGCAGGCAATAGCCCAGCTTGTACAAGGAATAATAGCCGACGAAAAGCACCAGACATTATTGGGGGTTACCGGATCGGGTAAAACTTTTACGATTGCTAATTTATTAGCAGAGGTAAAGCGTCCTACCATTGTTCTGAGTCATAATAAAACACTTGCAGCCCAGCTTTATGGTGAATTCAAGCAGTTTTTTCCTGACAATGCGGTAGAGTATTTTATTTCATATTATGATTACTATCAACCTGAGGCATATATGCCTGCCACGAATCTGTACATTGAAAAAGACCTGTCCATTAACGAAGAAATTGAAAAGCTACGGTTGAGCGCGACCTCCGAACTACTGACAGGCCGGCGTGATATAATTGTAGTAGCCTCTGTTTCCTGTATTTACGGAATCGGAAACCCGGAAGAATTCAGCAAAAATGTGATCCATTTGAAAACCGGGGATGTAATTTCCAGAAATAAGTTGTTGTTTTCACTGGTTGATATACTTTACAGCCGAACTGAGGCTGAATTCAGAAGAGGTACATTTCGCGTAAAGGGAGACACCGTTGACATATTTATTGCATATGGAGATTTTGGTTACCGTATTATTTTCTGGGGCGATGAAGTCGAATCCATTCAGCGAATTAACCCGGTGACAGGTAAAAAAATCAACGACGAGAAATTGATTACCATCTTCCCCGCAAACCTGTTTATTACAGCAAAGAACCAGATAAAATCAGCTATTCACCAAATCCAGGATGACCTCGTGGATCAGATTGCATTGTTCGAATCGGAGCATCGTATGATGGAAGCCCGTCGTATTCAGGAGCGAACCGAATTTGACCTGGAAATGATTCGGGAACTTGGTTATTGCTCGGGGATCGAAAATTATTCAAGATATTTCGATCTTCGGAAACCCGGGACGCGTCCATTTTGTCTGCTTGATTATTTTCCCGATGATTACCTGATGATAATTGACGAAAGTCATGTCACACTACCTCAAGTACGTGCCATGTGGGGAGGTGATCGTGCACGGAAAATAAACCTGGTTGACTATGGATTCAGGCTCCCTTCCGCCATGGATAACCGGCCGCTTAGTTTCAACGAGTTCGAGTCGCTATTGAACCAGGTGATATACGTAAGTGCAACCCCTGCCGAATACGAATTGCGGAAATCCGAGGGTGTGATCGTGGAGCAATTAATACGGCCCACGGGGTTGCTTGATCCTGAAATCGATGTCAGGCCCAGTACCAACCAGATTGATGATTTGCTGGAGGAAATAGATGAGCGAGCCAAAAAAAGCGAACGCACGTTAGTGACAACACTGACAAAACGGATGGCGGAAGAACTGACCAAGTTTTTGTTAAGAGCAGACGTTAAGTGCCGGTACATTCATTCGGAGGTTGCCACATTGGACCGGGTTGAGATTTTGCGGGAATTACGATTGGGGGTGTTTGATGTACTTGTGGGTGTAAATCTTCTACGCGAAGGCCTTGACTTACCCGAAGTTTCACTTGTAGCTATTCTCGATGCCGACAAAGAAGGATTCCTGCGAAATGTGAAGTCCCTGATTCAGACGATAGGTCGCGCTTCCCGTAATGTGGAAGGTAAAGTGATCATGTATGCCGATAAAGTTACCGAATCTATGCGAATTGCGATTGATGAAACGAGTCGCAGAAGAAAAGTACAGTTGGATTATAATCTTGCAAATAATATTACGCCACAAACCATTATAAAGAGCACACAGGACATACTTTCGCAAACAAAAGTTGCTGACAAACACATCGAACGCAAGAAATATTATGTGGAGCCTGAAAAACAATCTGTGGCTGCTGACCCCGTAGTGGCCTATATGAACAAAGAGGAACTGAGAAAACTGCTCATAAAGACGCGGAAAAGCATGGAACACGCTGCCAAAGACCTCGATTTTATGGAGGCTGCCCGTCTGCGAGATGAAATTTTGGAAATCGAAAACATGTTGGAACATAAGGATTAGCGTACGCGCTGCCAGCAAGCTAACACGCATTTTAATTGCAACGACATTCGGCTGAAAAATCAGATTATACATAGCTCTCCAAAAACAATCGCCGGATGTAAAAAATCCCGGCCTGCAGCATGTGCAAACCGGGATATTTTTGTGTCTGATATCTCCTTCAGAAGAGATTATTCCGCATATCTTTTTATTTTCCGCATACCTGAGAAAACGAAATATTATATCATCGTTAATGACTGATAATCTGTGAATTAAACTAACCAGATTTGTTGTTTTGGATGCCTGACTTTCTTTTTGGCACATTTTTTTAAAATTTTAGCCCCAAAGGGGTAAAATCAACAGCTCCGGGCGTCAGCCCGGGGATCTGTAATGTGATTTAACACAAGCACTAAGGTGCGCAATCAATAATTTCATACATGCCACAATCATTAGTATAAAACTACATGCACATAACCTCAGACAACCAAGACCTTTATCTGATAATCAACGACTTACAAGTAAAGTATCGTAAAATGATGTTGCCATATATAAACTTATTTACTTTGTTACGCTGCAATTTTGTGAATCTTATGTACTTGATTATCAGAGTAAAAGATAGCAACAATGTCCTTTATTTTTAAAAATGTAACGTATCAGTTTTACGATAGTCTTGAATGTCTGAATTTAGCTTATGGAACGTACTTATTTATATCCATTCTTTGAAGAAACATTATTCAAGAATTATTCGAATGACTTCAACACCCTTCCTCCGTAAGAAGTTTAACATGCCATTTTCCCATTGCAAATGGCCATAGCCCACCATTATGAAAATACGATTTCCCGTAGTTAACGCTTCCCATACAGTTTGATTAAAATTCTCATTTCTTGATTTAAAAAGATATTCTTTTAATGAATCATTCTCAGGTAATAATTCTAGAGAATCTAATTTACCACTAAAATAGTAATCGAGGGATTTCCTGTAAAGATCGTTGCGGTCTTCAATGTTTTTTAAATAATCCAGGAAAAGAGAATCGGGCAATCCTTGCAATAACTGAATTTGAAAGTCAGCATCTTCAATGTACTCAAATTTTTTGTCCAAGGATTGAGCATATTTCCCAATATACTCCTCGATAGTATACTTGAATGTTTGGACAATACTTCTCGAAAAAATGTAGTTTGATATCGCATATAAGCTGGAATATTCGAAATCCTCAATCTGTTGTTCACCCCAAAAACTTTCAATCTTATCTTTTATTAGCTGGTAATCTTCAACAGTAATTCTGTCTGATAGTTTTATATCACTTGAGAGCAAAATGCGTGAAGATTCCGCATCAATCAAATTACTATTACTTTCTTGCAGAATTATATCACATGAGTCCACTATTTCAAATAATATAGTCTCATACTTCTTGAATCTAATATCTCTGATATGAAAAGTTCCGAATAGAAATGAGACTTTATCCTTGTAAATAAGCCTATAGAGGATAGACAATTCCCTGTCATCAGCTTTGAAACTTTGAGCTTGCGCTATTCCTAAAAAAATATTAAAAATGACAATTGTAAAAATCAAAGTATTTCTTATAACCGTGATTTTCCTCATATAATTATGTGGTTTGGTTCAGGATTTTTAAATCCATAAACAAGATCAGATCAGGTAGGATACACCTTGGATAGGAGTCCAGAATAAAATAAATCCTGGTCTATTTACATAAACCAGGATATTTTTGTTTATAATGTTTCTCTCGAAAAGGTTATTCTGCATATCTTTTCGCCACTTCTTCCCAGTTAATAATATTCCAGAATGCCGCAATATAATCCGGGCGTTTGTTTTGATAATTCAGGTAATAGGCATGCTCCCAGACATCTAGGCCCAGGATGGGAGTTCCTCCGCATCCTACCCCCGGCATAACCGGATTATCCTGGTTGGGTGAAGAGCATACTTCTACTTCTCCGTCGTTTTTTTTGCATAACCATGCCCACCCCGAACCGAAGCGCGTGGCTGCAGCAGTAGAAAACTCATTCTTAAATTTATCAAATGAGCCAAACCTGGCATTAATAGCCTGTGCGAGATCTCCTTCAGGTTCCCCGCCTCCACTGGACGACATCACGGTCCAGAAAAGACTGTGGTTATAATGTCCACCGCCATTATTCCTGACTGCAGCGGAGTAGTCATCAATATTGTTTAGAATTTCAATCAGGCTTTTTCCTTCCAGATCTGTACCTGCGGTTGCATTGTTTAAATTTGTAACATATGCATTATGATGCCTGTCATGATGGATTTCCATTGTCAGGGCATCGATGTGTGGTTCCAGTGAACCAAACGAATACGGTAAGGATGGTAATTCAAATGCCATATTATTTAGATTTAGATTGGTTAAACATATTTTTTATAAATATACAAAACAGACATAATAGCTTTTTCACTTTTCTCTTAAATCCTTAAAAAAGTCTTTGACTAACTGACCACACTTTTTTGCCATGACTCCTCCATGCACTTCCGTAGCCTCGTGTAGCAATGATTTGCCTTTTTTATCCGAATACAGAGAATGTCCCCTAACAGGATCACTGGCTCCAAATACAATCTTTTTGATCTTTGACCAGTGCAAAGCTCCGGCACACATCGGGCAGGGCTCCAGGGTAACATACAACGTGCATTCAGGTAAATATTTTGCTCCCATAAATTGAAATGCCGAAGTTAGCGCAATCATTTCAGCATGAGCAGTTGTGTCATTCAATTTCTCGGTTTGATTGTACCCTTTGCCAATCATACGGTTGCCCGCTACGATGACAGCGCCAACTGGTATTTCTCCTTCTGACTTTGCCTTTTCCGCAAGTAAAAGCGCTTCTTTCATGAAATAGGTTTCGTTAAATAAAGGCTTCATATAGCCCTATTTAATCATTACACTGTTCATTATTTCTCTCGCTACAGGTTGCCACTCATCTTTGATACGGGCTGGGCAACTGAAGTTGAAAACCAATGTACCCTTATCATATAGCGTATATTGAAGGTAGTAATATTTAGAAATACGCCCGGAGCTACCTGTTATTGAAAGTGTAGGATCCCCATTTATGTCGGATACAAATTCAAATACAACAAAATCCCTCCCCTTAATGTTTCTAATTTCCTCCCTGCTAAACCGCACGGTGTCAAAAAGTTGTAAAATGCTTGCTTTATATACCCTTTGCAGCATTTCCAGATCCCCTTCTTCCCAAGTTGAAAATGCATGGTTTACGCCCAATTCCATAATACGCTGCATATCCGTAAACAAAGCAAGTGACTTACGGTATGAACTTACTCTTTGCCATATGTCGGACTCACTCATTGGTATAAAGTTGGCCGGTATTTTCATTGCAATATATTTAGATATCTTCTTTTTTACCAGCCTGGTCTGCGCCTGACAATCAATATACAATCCGCTTAGGACTACAAATACAGCAATAATACTCCCCTTACCTGCTATGCTGAATAATATCCTGTTCATACCCGTTTAATATAAAAGTCTCAAAGGTATATAATTGGTGGTTATTACTAAATTTGCACTTCATTTTTGGAACATAAATTTAATCAATCACTTATAATATAATGTACAGGACTCACACATGCGGCGAACTAAGAATTGAAGATGTATCAAAAGAAGTGATGCTTAGCGGTTGGGTACAGCGGATACGGGATAAAGGTGGAATGCTGTGGATTGATTTGAGAGACCGCTATGGCATTACACAATTAATATTTAATGAAAGCAAGACAGATGCCGATATTATACGAAAAGCGAGAACATTTGGCAGGGAATATGTGATTCAGGCCACAGGAATTGTTACAGAACGGTTTTCTAAAAACCCTAATATACCCACCGGAGAAATTGAAATTGTAGTTAACAAGCTGACAGTCCTGAATCCTTCCAAAGTACCTCCGTTTACAATTGAAAACAATACCGATGGAGGCGAAGATCTGAGAATGAAATTCCGGTATCTTGATCTGAGGCGTTCTGTTGTAAAAAAAAATATTCAACTCCGGCACAAACTGATGCAGCATACTCGCTCATACCTGGACGGACAACAATTTATCGAAATCGAAACGCCTGTACTTATCAAATCCACTCCGGAAGGTGCACGCGATTTTGTGGTTCCCTCACGCATGAATCCGGGCGAATTTTATGCCTTGCCTCAATCACCGCAAACATTTAAACAATTGCTCATGATTAGTGGATTTGACAAATATTATCAGATTGTGAAATGCTTTCGCGATGAAGATCTTCGCGCAGATCGTCAGCCGGAATTTACTCAGATTGACTGCGAAATGTCTTTTGTGACAAGAGATGATGTTCTCGATACTTTTGAAGGACTTATAAAGCATCTTTTCAGCAATGTGTTGGACGTAACACTCGATACGTTTCCCAAAATGACCTATGATGACGCTCTCTCAATTTATGGTACAGATAAACCGGACATCCGGTTTGAGATGAAGTTTGTGGAGTTGAAGGACCTAGTGGAAGGAAAAGGGTTTCGAGTTTTTGACGATGCCGGGTTGGTAGTAGGCATCAGTGTCGAGGGTTGTGCCGGATATTCCAGAAAGCAGTTGGATGCATTGACGGACTATGTGAAACGACCTCAGGTAGGGGCAAAAGGACTTGTATATGTGAAATACAATGAAGACGGAACGTTCAAATCATCTGTAGATAAATTTTTTAATCAGGAACAACTTGCTTATTGGGCAGAACGCTTTCAGGCCAGGCCAGGTGATCTTATGCTGATTCTTGCCGGAGATTCTTCGACAACCCGTACAGCCTTGTCATTGCTTCGTCTTCACATGGGCAAAACGCTTGAGTTAATGAACAAGAAGGATTTTTTACCCCTTTGGATTGTTGATTTTCCCCTCCTGGAATGGGATGAAGAAACCCACAGATATTATGCGATGCATCACCCATTCACAAGTCCTAAACCTGAAGACATTGAAAAACTTGAAACAGATCCGGATAAAGCAAAAGCAAATGCATACGACCTTGTAATCAATGGCGTAGAAATCGGGGGTGGATCCATCCGGATACATGATCGTAAACTGCAGCAAAAAATGTTTGATACACTGGGATACACGAAAGAAGAATCAAATCAGCAGTTTGGTTTCTTGCTGAATGCATTTAATTACGGAGCTCCCCCACATGGTGGAATTGCCTTCGGGTTTGACCGGCTATGCGCATTGTTTGGAGGAATGGATTCAATCCGTGATTTTATCGCCTTTCCTAAAAATAATTCCGGTAGGGATGTAATGATTGATTCACCCGCTTCAATTTCTGAAGAACAACTAAGAGAGTTGTCGATAAAAATGCGTTGAAGTGAAAATCTTATCTGGCTATTCGTATAGAATAAACATCATCACACACTGCCTCATCTAACCTAAATACAGAAATCATTGCCAACAACTGCCAACTTTTTACTTAATATGTATAAATGCAAGTGAAAAATATGACAATACCTTATAATACCATATAATACACTTAATCTTGGTTTGTTAACAATGTATTCATTATATATTTGCACCGGAAATAACATGATTATTGATGAGAATAATAATCTCAGGTGTAGGTGATATAGGGTTTCACTTGGCCAAACTTCTTGCTTATGAAGAACATGATATAGCACTCATCGACCTTAAGCAAAGCAAACTCGACTATGCAGGTTCTCATCTTGATGTGGCTGCAATTAAAGGCAGCTCCACGTCGTTTCGGGTTCTTTCGGAAGCAAATGCAAAAAACGCAGACCTCTTGATAGCGGTAACGCAGGATGAGGCCACTAATATTACAACTGCAATTTTTGCCAAAAAACTGGGCGTTAAGCGAACCGTTGCCCGGGTACAGAACAATGAATTCCTTTTCAACAAAGAGATTCTGAATCTCAAAGACCTTGGAATTGATGAAATCATTTCGCCTGAATCGCTGGCAGCCCGAGAAATTAAAAGGCTGCTGAGAGAATCAGCAGTTACGGACTCATTCGATTTTGATAATGGCAAACTATCGTTGGTTGGAACGGTAATAAATGAGGACAGCATCCTTAACAATAAGTCGCTTCAAGAAGTAAGTAGCATTATCAACGACAATGAATTTATAAATGTTGCACTTCTAAGAGATAAACAGACCATAATCCCTCATGGCAATAACCGCTATCAAGCTAATGACCATGCTTATTTCATAACTCTGCCAAGAGGCACAGATAGGATACTGGAACTATCCGGACAGCAAAGAAAGGAGTTGAAACGCATAATGGTAATGGGGGGAAGTAAAGTGGGAGTTCATGCAGCAAAATCACTTAGTAAAAAATACCGTGTAAAACTGATCGAAAAAGACCGTGAAAAATGTTTTGAACTGGTCGATTTACTCCCTAATGTAATGGTAATGAACGGGGACGGCGGTGATGTAGAGTTTCTGAATGAAAACGGCATTGAAGAGGTCGACGCGTTTGTGGCCGTAACCGGTAATTCGGATACGAATATTATTTCCTGCCTGGTTGCAAAAGAAAAAGAAGTGAAAAAAACAATAGCCCTGGTAGAAAACATTGATTATATCCACCTGTCGCAGAATATCGGAGTAGATACCATGATCAATAAAAAATTGATTGCCGCAAATTTTATATTCAGATATATACGTAAAGGTGATATCGTTACACTTACCTCCATTCACGGGGTAGATGCCGAAATAATGGAGTTTATTGTTAAAGTCGAGTCTAAAATTACCTCTGATCATCTCAAAGACCTGAATTTCCCTGAAAATGCAATTATTGGTGGTGTGATCCGTAAAGGAAAAGGAATTATTCCCAATGGTGACTTTCAATTCAGACCAAAAGACCGCGCCGTAGTCCTATGCAAAACCGAATGCATTCACGAAGTTGAGGAATATTTTAAGTGAGACACAACTTCAAAAGTATAATAAGTATACTGAGTATTCTTCTGATCTTCAACGGAATATTCATGCTTTTTTGCCTTCCGTTTATACTCTATTATGGTGAAGACTGGAAACCAATGGTGCTTTCAGCATGCATCATCCTTATAGCAGGTATCATCATCAGGTTTGCCACATCTGGAAAAAATGCACCCGAATTGAAAAAAAGAGACGGCTATCTTATCGTAACGCTTGGATGGCTCGTACTGTCATTTTCAGGAACACTCCCTTATCTCTTTTCAGGGGCAATTCCAGATTTTACAAATGCTTTTTTTGAGACAATATCAGGATATACGACCACAGGAGCCACTATTCTTACGGATATTGAATCCCTGCCAAAGGGTATTTTGTTATGGCGCAGTCTCACACAATGGATGGGAGGAATGGGAATTATCGTGTTAGCAGTAGCCATCCTTCCACTTTTGGGCATCGGAGGTATGCAGCTTTTTGTAGCGGAAGCACCGGGAATTACGCCCGATAAGCTGAAACCAAGAATTCAGGATACCGCAAAGAGGCTGTGGTTGATATACGTACTGCTGACGTTGGGTGAAACCATCCTTCTCATCGTAGGAGGCATGTCTTTTTACGATGCCGTCAACCACTCGCTCACTACCATGGCAACCGGTGGATTCTCAACAAAAAATGCAAGCATTGCCCATTTTTCCTCGCCGTTCATTCACTACGTCATAATCTTTTTTATGTTTCTTGGCGGAACAAACTTTACGCTCACCTACTTCATCTTTAAGGGCAGATTTCAGAAGGTATGGAAAAATGAAGAGTTTCAGATGTACCTGGCCTTCACGCTGGTAGTTTCCATTCTTGTAAGTATAATCGTATATTATTTTACTGAAACGGGCGCTGAAAAATCCTTCCGTGACAGTTTGTTTCAGGTATTGTCCGTTGTCACAACCACCGGATACTCTACATCGGATTACACCAAATGGACTCCTTTTCTTACGGTAGCTTTTTTCGCCCTGATGTTTGTGGGAGGATCTGCCGGTTCCACCGCCGGTGGTGTAAAAATAGTACGCCATCTTGTACTGTTAAAAAACAGTCTTCTTGAAATGAAGCGGCAGTTGCATCCTTCGGCTGTGATTCCCGTTAGGCTTAATGGCAAGAGTATATCAGGTGATATCACTTTTCATGTGCTTGCATTTATGATGCTTTATTTAACATTATTTGCGGCGGGCAGTGTGGTTCTTGCCTGGACCGGGCTCGATTTTGAGACTGCACTAGGCGCATCGGCCGCCGCTATCGGTAATATTGGTCCGGCACTTGGCGCTGTAGGTCCTGGGAGCAATTTTTACCTTGTCCCTGACAGTGGCAAGTGGGTACTCACATTTTTAATGCTGGTGGGCAGGCTTGAAATATTCACCGTGCTGATTCTTCTTACTCCTGCATTCTGGGACAGGCAATGATCCCAAATCCGACCCTAATTGAAATACTTTTCCCCTTTTTTTACACTTAGCTTGAATTTCTGGTTATTCATTCCTAAATAGAGTGAAATTTATAATAACATCACTTATGCGAAATTCAGAATTTTCAAGGCGGAGGTTTATGCGGAAAATATCGCTTGGAGCTGCCGCTGCAACCACGATCCCCCATATTCTGCTGGGAAGAAATTACGAAGATTTAATTTTAAGAAGAATGTCTTTTAGTGCCAATGATCAAATCCAGATTGCATTAATTGGAGCAGGCGGAATGGGCACTGAAGACACCAAAACTGCCCTCAAAATTCCTGGCGTAAAACTCGTTGCAGTATGTGACCTGTACAAGGGAAGGCTCGCTGCTGCGAAAGATAGATGGGGTGGAGATATAAAAGTGGAGGGAGATTACCACGAGATTCTTGAAATGGGAGATGTGGATGCAGTGATAGTAGGAACACCCGACCATTGGCATAAACAAATCTCTGTAGATGCAATGAACAAAGGAAAATCTGTTTACTGTGAAAAGCCCATGGTTCACCGTATTGATGAAGGGATGGAAGTCTTAAAAGTACAGGATAAAACAGGCATGATCTTCCAGGTAGGAAGCCAAGGAATGAGCTCTTTGGGAAACGAAAAAGCAAAAGAACTTTATGAAGCCGGTGCAATCGGTGAATTAAACTACGCAGAAGGATTCTGGGCCAGAAACAGCCCCGCAGGCGCCTGGCAATATGCCATCCCTGAAGATGCCTCCTCCGAAACCGTTGACTGGACACGTTATATTAGTAATACTACACATCGGTCTTTTGATCCGTTGCGGTTTTTCAGATGGAGAAATTACCGCGATTATGGCACAGGAGTATCAGGTGATCTGTTTGTTCACCTTTTCTCCAGCTTACATTACATTGTAAGTTCGAGTGGTCCGGAAAAGATCATGGCTACTGGCGGACTCAGATACTGGAAAGATGGAAGAGAGGTTCCAGATATTCTATTAGGAATGTTTGATTATCCTGAAACGAAATCGCATCCGGCATTTAATCTTTCTTTGCGGGTAAATTTTGTTGACGGTACTTCCGGAAGCACATATCTTAGGCTTGTTGGCAACGAGGGCGCAATGGATGTGAAATGGGAAGAAGTGGTCCTGAGAAAAAATATTTCTACAGGTCCTGCCGATGATCCGTTTTTAAAAGCAAAAGCAGGAGAACAGGTTACAAATTACAGCAGAAAACAAATGTTGCCTCCGAAAGAAGCTATTTATAAAGCCGAGAATAATTATAAAGGTGCACATTATGACCACTTCCACAATTTTTTCAACGGTGTTCGTAACGCCAAATTAGTCCACGAAGATGCACTTTTCGGTTATCGGGCTGCCGCACCGGCACTTGCCTGCAATAAAAGCTATTTCGAAAACAAGATTATACACTGGGATCCTGAAAATTTAAAAATCGTAAACGGATAAGCCCTTTTAAAAACATATTAATACAACTGATATGAAAAAAGTAATAAGATCAGGCAGCGTTATCCTTGCCATATTCCTCTTTTTGATAAGCTGCGGTAGGCAGTCAAAGCAAAATAACCAGCAGGAAGCCGAGCCTGCTGTACAGATTGAAAAACCTGTAATAAATACGCTTACAGAGGAAGATCAATCGGCAGGTTGGGAGCTTCTTTTTGATGGTAAAACCACAAATAAGTGGAGAGGATATAACAATGATAGTTTTCCTGAAAAAGGCTGGCACATCCGAAACGGAAACCTGGCTGTTGAGCATTCGGGCGCCGGCGAAGAAGGATTTGGTGGTGATATCATTACAATTGATACATTTGAAAACTTCGAGTTCAGCCTTGAATTTATGGTTTCAAAAGAGGGTAACAGTGGTATTCTTTATCGTGTAGTTGAAAAAGAAGGAGTACCAATTTGGCATAATGCCCCTGAATACCAGATTCTCGATGACGAAACCTATATTGAAATATCAGAAATGGATATGAACACCCATCTGACAGGCGACAATTATGACCTGCATTCTTCCATGGAAAAGAAACTGAACCCTGAGGGTGAATGGAATCATGCCCTGATCAAAATTAATAACAACCATGTAGAGCATTGGTTGAACGGCGTTAAAACGGTAGAATATAAAATTGAATCACCTGAATGGGAAACGCTTGTAGAAAAAAGTAAATTCAAAGATTATCCAGACTATGGCAGAGTAAAAAGCGGACATATTGGATTGCAAGACCACGGTCACCTGATCATGTTCAGAAATATCAAAATCAGGAAACTTTAGCAGTGATGTAAACGCCATTGGAAGGATTCACAATGTTATCAGAAATAACAACTGCTTTGATCTGTGCTTATTCAATGGGTTAATCAAAATAGCGGGCGAGGGTACGTTTGCGCTTGCCTGTCAGGGTATCATTTCAAAGCCTGTATAGGGCGTCAGCACTTCCGGTATGCAGATACCCTCTTCTGTCTGGTAGTTTTCGAGAATGGCCGCTACAATTCGTGGTAAAGCCAGGGCACTTCCGTTAAGTGTATGCAAAAGCCGGGTTTTATTATTCGTGTCTTTAAAACGCAACTTAAGCCGGTTAGCCTGATAGGTTTCAAAATTACTGACCGAGCTTACTTCGAGCCATTTCTTTTGGGCGGCTGAGAAAACCTCCATGTCATAGGTAATGGCCGATGTAAATCCAAGATCACCACCACAAAGCCGGAGCACCCTATATTTTAACCCAAGTTTTCTTATCAACCCTTCTATATGTGTGCGCATCTCATCAAGGGTTTCGTATGATTTTTCAGGATGCTGAATCTGGACGATCTCCACCTTGTCAAACTGATGCAGCCGGTTCAGACCTCGCACATGCGATCCCCATGAACCCGCTTCCCTGCGAAAACAAGGGGTATATCCTGCATTTTTCACGGGCAGGTCCTTTTCGATTAAAATCACATCTCTGTAAATGTTCGTTATTGGAACTTCAGCGGTCGGGATTAGATAAAGGTTATCCGCTGTTACATGGTACATCTGACCTTCTTTATCAGGCAACTGGCCGGTACCGTAGCCTGATGCTTCATTGATCAGAATCGGTGGTTGTATTTCTATATAACCTGCATTTTCTGCTTCTGTAAGAAAAAAATTGATCAGTGCACGTTGAAGCCGGGCCCCTTTCCCTTTATAAACGGGAAAACCTGCTCCGGTAAGTTTATTGCCAAGTTCAAAATCTATGATGTCATATTTTTTGATCAACTCCCAGTGTGGTAATGCGTTGTCTCTTAGTGCCGGTATGTCACCCCATTCAGAAATCAATTCATTGTCATCCTCATTTTTACCTGGAGGAACTAGCGGGTGCGGAATGTTAGGAATATCATAAAGGAATAGTTTCAGTGATTTACGTATGATGTTCAGCCGTCCTTTGAGCCGTCCACCTTCTTCTTTTAATGCTGCAGTCTGCTCTTTCAACAACGCTACCTGTTCTGTTAATCCCTGCTTAATAAGGTTTCCTATTTCTTTTGCATTCATATTGGCTTCAGCCAATACGGAATCGAGGTTCGACTGGGTTTCTTTACGTTCAGTGTCAAGACGAATCAATTCATCTATTTTCTTCTCCGCCTCAAAAAAATTGCGCCTTTTCAGTCCATTAATGACTTTTTCTCTGTGTTGTAAAATATCAGCTACTACAAGCATCTTTAATCAGAATTCAGAAGCGCAAATTAAGGTAATTTTACCCTATTTTATATGAGAATCAGGATGCGAAATTAATTATCAGATCAAAATCAATTTAAAACTCTTATATTTCTTGACAAATATGTTGTATTGCCATATCATTGCATTGACAACAAACGAAACAGCCGGTTCCGGCATGTCTATTAGTATCACCCTGTTTTTATTAAGATTAAACTAATTTCATAAATAAACGTATTTTCTGTTGTAGTCATACTGATTAAATATCATTGATATCTTAATATTCATATACAAATTCTAAAAAAACAAACCTGTTTTAAATTTTTATTTCTCGTTATGTACACTATTGATGAACTAAATGTTAGTCTTCTTTCTGAATTGAAAAAGATTGCAGAAGAGCTGGATATCAGCAACTATAAAAAACTATCAAAAAAAGACCTTATTTATAAAATTTTGGACCAGCAAGCAGTGACTCCGGAAGTTAATAACAGTAAAAAGAAACCAAATCCTTCGCGAATCAAAAGGGAAAATGTGGCTGTGGAAACCGAACAAACTGCAGACGAAATGCTTGAATCATTTAAAATAGAGATGGATGAAAGCATCACTTCATTTGACCTGGAAACCGAAAAGGCAAAAAAGCCAGCTGATGAAGAAATCAGTGACCATAAGGCTGATGAAGAAATCAGTGACCATAAGGAAGAGAGGAAAGTAAGCGATCACCCTGAAAAACCTGAGATACACAAACCAAGAGAGTTCAGGGAAAAGCGAGAACCTCGTGAATCGGAACAACGGGAGAAAAAAGGTGTAAGCATCAAAGAATTTGACGGAGCCATTGAAAACGAAGGTGTTCTTGAAATCATGCAGGACGGTTACGGATTTCTGCGCTCTTCTGACTATAATTATCTTGCCAGCCCAGACGACATATACGTATCTCCGTCGCAGATCAAACTTTTCGGCCTTAAAACAGGCGACACAGTAAGGGGCCAGATCAGGCCACCAAAGGAAGGTGAAAAATATTTTGCCTTGCTTCGGGTAGAGTCTGTTAACGGGAAAACCACAGAGGAGATCAGAGACCGGATTCCATTTGAATACCTGACGCCAATGTTTCCGGATGAAAAATTAAACCTCAGTACCAAACCGGACCAATATTCAACACGTATTCTTGATCTTTTTTCGCCAATAGGAAAAGGGCAGCGTGGAATGATCGTATCACAGCCTAAAACAGGTAAAACAGTACTTTTAAAACAAATTGCTAACGCAATTGCAGAAAACCATCCCGAAGTGTATTTAATCATTCTCCTGATTGATGAAAGGCCGGAGGAAGTCACTGATATGGCCCGGAGTGTAAATGCGGAGGTTATTGCCTCCACCTTTGATGAGCCGGCTGAAAAACATGTAAAAGTTTCATCCATTGTTCTGGAAAAAGCCAAGCGAATGGTAGAATGTGGTCATGATGTAGTTATTTTACTTGATTCCATTACACGCCTTGCGCGGGCACATAATACAGTTGTGCCTTCGTCCGGCAAGATCCTTTCGGGCGGAGTGGATGCAAACGCCCTCCATAAACCCAAACGGTTTTTTGGCGCTGCACGGAATGTAGAGAACGGCGGATCGCTTACTATTATAGCCACCGCGCTGATCGAAACTGGTTCAAAAATGGATGAAGTGATTTTCGAGGAATTCAAAGGAACCGGTAATATGGAGCTTGTGCTGGATCGCAAACTTTCGAACAAACGGGTTTACCCCGCTATCGACGTGCCTGCATCAGGTACACGCCGCGAAGACCTGCTTATGGATAAGGAAGAACTTCAGCGAATCTGGATACTCCGTAAGTTTATGTCAGATATGAATTCCAGTGAATCAATTGAATTCCTGCTGTCCAGAATGAAAGGAACCCGAAACAATGAGGAATTCCTTATTTCCATGAATGGATAAGATAACCGGAATTACTCGTCAATTCGATGTAGGGGCATTCTACAATCAAATGGTGTGACACAGTCCGTTTATTTTCCATCTACATAATTTTGTAAATAGGCAAAATCTTCTGTAAGTGACCCGTTTAGAGTGATTGTACCGCGTGCAATAATGCCCTGATCATCGGTTCTGAGCAGCGATGGCAATACATTGGAAATAATTTGTTCTCCAAAATAGTATGAGGAGTCTTCTGGTAGCTCGCATGGAAGATTATCGACCGCCATCACGGTTATATTGCTTTCATCAGACATAGGTTTTTCAATTGTATCCGTTTTTGGATTATAATCATATACCGGATCATAAATAGTGCTGGCTTTTTTTGTACTCGGGATTGACCCTTCGATATCGCAGGTAATATCAGCCACTACTTTTATTCTGAAATCCTCCTTCAGGATATCTTCTCTTGTAAACAAAACCGGCGCATTCGTATCCCAGTACGCCGCGGCAATCAACAGGTCTGTTTTCCTTGCAAACTTATTGAAGTCTGATTCGTATCTCTCCGGATATTTATGAAATTCCTGTCTGTTAAAGGGCATTCCACCACTATTCTTATTATAATACTTGCTACTAAATTGGGTATATACTGGGACATCATACGTCCTGATAAGATATTCTTCAGGAGATACATTCTTAATACCCATGCAATCCAAAATTTCCATGGCGCCTTTTGCTACCCTTCCACCTCCCGTGATGGCAATTTTAACGAGGGGTAGGATCACCTTTTTATACTCGTTTTTTAGATCTTCAAGACCGTCGCATTCATATGCACGCTTGAGTTTAAACAGATTATAACGCAATCCAAAGGTGAGTATGCCATTGTAAGCTCCAACAATGCCTGCATAGCGTCCGAATGAGATTACGCGTGCCCCTGAAGGGTCAGTGAGGCACTCATAATCAATGAGCCGAATTTTTTTTCTTAAAATTTTACGAATCAACACGCGATTATTGGGTTGCTCTTTTATGGTATGCGAAAAAAACAGGTAGGTTTTGTTATCAATAAATTCAATTACCGGAACCTCTTTTATCCCCAGTATTATATCACATTCCAGTAGGTTGTCGGCCATCTCAATCCGTTCGTTCGCATATTCATTGTCGCTGCAGCAACGAACCGGGCTTTTCTGAACGATAATTTTTACTTCAGGAAAAATTTTCTCTACGCGCGCACATTGCTGCGGCGTAAGCGCTACCCGCTCATCCACAGGTATTTTTCCTTCTTTCAATATTCCGATTAATATCTTACTCATTTTTTGGTGTAAATTATAAAAGAATACTAAATTTATTCTCTATACATTACCCTAAATTTGCGTGCTACAAAAATCGATAATGAAAGAAGAACACCTCATTTTGGCAGGTTTATGAATTATTTATTTTGCCCTTCACAGCGTTTTTTCAGCTACCTCAATTTAAAATTATTTTTATAACCATTTAAGTTTTACTATCCAATCTTACCGTATAGTCTATTCCTTCATAGCAACATTAGGGCTGGTTATCATCGTGCTATATGCTTCTGTAATTAAGGAAGATTATGTGTTTGCAAAAGGAAAAGGTATTCCTAAAATCGGCATTTAAATAGTATAATCTTAGGGAATTTCTTGGCCTTGCTGAAGAAAATCCCGGCGGCTTTTCGCAAATTGAGGGCACTCTGAAAAAAGTACGTCATCCGCTCTACTCCAAGATATTTCTGGTGCTGGGATTTAACTTAATTATACCAAAAACTTCTTCATTCATCACGCTTGTCTGTGTAATGCTCTACCTGGCTGTTGGAATATATCCTGAGGAGAAAAAATTGATCCATGAGTTTGGCGATCAGTACATTCGGTATAAAAA
>JACZXH010000110.1 GCA_022571715.1 Bacteroidota bacterium
GATTATCTATGTTTTTCTTCACGCGTCTGTCCGAAATACCGGCATATGCTCCAGTGGATTTTTGGAATTCTCCTTTGAACGTATTATTCTGATACAGCAAGCGATTACCACCCGAAGCATTTGTAAGCAATGACCATTTTTCCGATCCGCTAGAAATAGAAAGTCCATCGCCGGAACCAGGACCACTACTTCCATGATTAACTTGAAATGTTGTTGATGGAATTGCAATCCCAATGCCCACTGCTCCGGAGAAATAATTATAATCTTCTCCTGTAGCATAGAATCCATATCGTGAGCCCGTTGTCGCTGAAACTAACTGAGCATAGAATGCGAACTCATTATTTGTCGATGCTCCCGATATGTCGGCGCGGAATCCATAGGCAAGGTTAGATCCACTATTGACAATCGATGATTGGATCCCGGTTTTGATCGTATTCGTTGCATCAGCGTTCAGCGTACTTAGAATTCCCCATTTTGATCCGCCACCATCCCAATTATTTGTTATTCCCAAGGCTCCCTGAGTTGTGGTTGATGATACAATATTTAAACTGCTACCCCCTGTAGCAGTACCAATAAATGCTGAACCATCAACTATCAGATTACCGGTTCCGGGATCAGAAGTACCCCCTACATGGAGCCCACCCGTTGTGTTAAGTCTTGTAACATCAACAGTCGATTCTAATCTGGCATCAGCAACCGTGCCTGTTAAATTGGAAGCAACAATACCAGTTCCAACTTTCGAACCAGATAAGCTACCATCGGCCAGGTCGGCCAGATCAAGATCGTATGCCTGCACGTCCGTACCAATCTCCAGGTTTACGGTGGATTTAAAAGTAGCTTCATCTGCATCATCTAGTATAGATCTTCCGAATCCTGATAATGTAGTAACTGCATAGGTATTGGAAGCAGTAGTATAGATCATTCGATCGGCGGCTGTTGTCAAACCAGCAATAGAGTTAAGTCCGGCGTCATAAGCCTGTATATTGGTACCTATTACAAGGCCAAGGTTTGTTCGGGCTGCCGTTGCAGTGGTAGCATTTGTGCCTCCATCGGCAATGGCAATGGTCCCGTTGATTTTGGATGTTGTAATGGTGCCGTCCGCAATATTAGCGCCGTTCAGAGCCGTTAGAGATACTCCGCTGCCGGTAAATGCTGTAGCAGTTACCGTACCTGCTACTTCAAGGGCAGAAGCGGGTGCTACTCCAGTTCCCAGACCGATACCAACCTTTCCATCGTCCCAGATGGTGAATTCAGGATTATTAGGATCTTGACTTATATTAAAACCGGGCGCCATCGCACCCCCAGTATGTATGGTCCACTTATTTGTTCCTCCTGCCCTAAATGTATATGACAGAAAATCATTTCCATTGGGTTGCTCATGAAGCACATTCCCTCCAAATATGTGAAGCTTTCCGAGTGGTGTCGAAGTTCCAATACCCACATTACCCCCCCCAACGTTGTAGTACACATCAGGAGCTGCAAGTGTCCATGGGCTTGAAGCGAGATTGGTAAGACCGCCCCCGTCACCGGTGAAGGAGGTTGCCGTTACCGTTCCCACCACATCAAGTGCAGAAGCCGGTGTGGCCGTACCAATTCCAACACTTCCGCCTGAATAGGATATGTCGCCGGAGCCTGTCCAGATCGGTGAGGTAGGTGGAAGATTGGTCAATCCGGAGCCATCACCTGTAAAAGAAGTAGCACTAACAGCTCCATTTACATTCAAACCTGTTGCCGTGATCGTTCCTGTCACATCCAGCGCTGTAGCTGGAGCAGTATTACCAATTCCAACCAAACCGGTTACTAATAAATTACCCGCACCCGGGTCTGTTGTACCGCCCACATTAATGCCGCCTGTTGTGTTTAGTGTGCCTATATCTACAACAGCTTCCAGGTGACTGTCTGCCAATGTTCCGGTTGTGATGCTGGTAGCATCCAATCCTGTCAGGCTTGCACCTGAACCGGAAAATTCGGTAGCGGTAACCGTTCCGGTTACATCCAGGGCAGTAGCTGGAGCATCGGTACCTATTCCGATTTTTCCGGAAATCAACAGATTACCCGCTCCCGGATCGGTTGTTCCTCCAACATTAATACCGCCTGTCGTGTTTAGTGTACCTATATCAACTACTGTTTCCAGGTGACTGTCTGCCAATGTTCCGGTTGTGATGTTGGTAGCATTCAATCCCGTCAGGTTTGTGCCTGCACCGGAAAATCCGGTGGCGGTAACGGTTCCAGCAACATCCAGTATCGACGTTGGAGAACTCGTGCCGATCCCGACATTGCCGGTTGCTGGAAATACATTATCACTTCCCCTCACTGCCCTCGAAGTAAAGGCATACGGTGAGGTAGTAAGTTGAATACGAGGTGTAAGGAGTTCACCATTTACTTTTACCTGCAGGAAATACTGGCTGTCAAAGCTATTAGCGATATCCAGTGGTACTCCGTTTCCTCCCAGAAGTACGGAGTACAATCCATTTACCGTAGCAGCGGAATGTGACTCCGGACCCCATACTTTTGTTCCGGCGGTCAGGGCGTCATACAGCTCGAATTCCAATGTATAGGAATCATCCGATACGACATCACCATTGGAATCATTAAGGATTCCCTGGAAACTCATTGTTTCCGGTATTTGTGAATAACTTGCTATTGAAACGAATAGCAAAATCAGGAAGGTTAATCTTTTTAGTATCATGGCTTCACATTTAATTCTTAATTAGGATCAATGGGCGCCGGCAGGTCTTCTTTTTCTTTTTCCTGCAGGCTAACTATAATTCCTACAATAGCCCCTATCAATACGATCGGACCTATCTTGGCCAACAAAGGAACCTTTCTTTTTATGGTAAAATTTCCACTAAAAGCATTGATGCTAGGATCTTCTGAGCTCTGCAACTTGACCTGATATTTCGAACCAGGCTTGATATCCTGAGGTATCGTCCACTTCAGATCACCGGTATTTTCGATATTGTTTCCAATGGACCGAAGGCGCTTGCCATCCTTGTACAGGTCAATCTCCAGTTTATCATCAACCAGACCGCCACTCCAGTTAAGCTGCAGTAAGGATGCTCTCTTGACAGAAGTACGCGCATAGGGATGTAGGATATAGAAACTGGTTTTTGATTCAAATAAGCGGATCTCCACTGTAACCTCCCCCTTGAACGCACCCAGCTCCTGACGCGCATACCATACAATCTGCTTATCATTTCCAGGTATGATCCGGTCACCCACATCCCCTTTTACCATCATCAGGGGATCAGTGAATCCAGTGGCGGAACTGTAAATCTTTACCTGGAATTTTTCGGAAGGGTTGTCGTGCTTTAGGTCGTATTGAACCAACACTTTATCTCCGGTATTTTCCACACGGATATTTTCGATGGACTGTGCTATTCCCGGCAGGTTTATTACAAGAATAAACTTGAACAAAACAAAATATCTGCCAAGGAAATTTTTCATTTTATTTCTTGTTTGCAGATCTGTTATCACTTGTCCGGTACACGATAGATTTACCAGCGCAGTTCAATGTAATTTAATTAAATAACAAAATCAATAAAATTCAAAGTTATTATTGAAATATTCAACTATTTATGCCGTTTTACATTGATGATATTTATTTTACCGGGTTTTATTCTGAAACGGGGTAATTATCTATTTTTCAGGCTGTCTCGTTCCCCTCTTTTCCTCTAAGGAGGATGGCCTTGACCTCATAGTAAGTCGGGACGGAGCTATCTAACAATACAATGATAGATTCACGATTCCCGTACCTGCTTTCCGGTTTGCAGGCCACGGGGGAGTATTCATGATAATCCTGTGAGAGCAGGATGGGCAGAGAATCACGAAGCTTTTCTATATTCGAGCGCCATGAATTATACTGAACTGAGTTCACTGATTTACATTAATTTGATATGACAGGCGTAGTTACAAACTACGCCTGGTTTAGTATCTCAGGCACGCGCTATTTTATGAGCGTCCGTCATCCTGACCATAGGGAAGGATCTCATGTATAGGATATCCGTTCACTACAATGTATGTTTCACAAGATCAGATTCTTCAATCGTCCCGCTTCGCGGATCTCAATCAGAATGACGCGAAGACACTTATTAATGGCATGACTGAGAGGTCCATGCAGAAACTAACCTACAGTATCTCATTCATACGTACCGGCCTGTTTTCTTTCACTGAAGTATTGGCTGCCTGGGCAATGGCAATGGCCATCAGGCCGTCATGACCTGTTACAGGTGCTTCCTCACTATTTTGCAGTAAGCTGATAAATGCTTCCATTTCATTCACATAAGATGTAGCATACCTTTCCATAAAAAAGTCTAAAGGAAGCGCTTCATGTATTCCATTCACATCCGTTAAACAATGCGTATCGTATTGCTTATTACCTGCCTGCAGCATACCCTTCGATCCGAATACTTCCAGTCGCTGGTCATACCCATATACGGCCCTCCGGCTGTTGTCAATCACCGCCAGGGTGTCATCTTCAAATGTCAGCGTGGTGATCGCCGTATCAATATCACCTAATTCCCCTATCACTTTATCTACCATTACTTTGCCAACGGCAAACACATCTTTCACTTCTTTACCTGAAATAAACCGGGCCATGTCAAAATCGTGGATGGCCATATCGGCAAACAAACCGCCCGAACTTGCAAGAAATTCAATAGAAGGAGGTGCGGGATCACGGCTGGTTATTTTGATGATTTCCGTTTTTCCGATACTGCCGGAATCAACCAGAGATTTGATTTTCTGAAATTCCGGATCAAACCTTCTGTTAAATCCGGTCATTAATTTTACGTCTGCCTGTTCGGCATTATCGTAAGCTGTCCGGGTTTTAGAAATTGACAGATCAAGCGGTTTTTCACAAAAAATATGCTTTCCTGCTTCGGTTGCCTGTTCAATGTACATGGCATGGGTATCCGTCGGTGTAGAAATCACTACTGCTTCTACCTTCCGCAATTCCACCATTTCCTCAAAACTGTTGGATATGGTATGGACATTGAATTCAGAGGCTAAATTTTCAGCGAGTTGCTTATTCTTATCCATAACGGTTTCAACTTCAGCTTCAGGAAAATAACGTTGAATATTCCGCAGATGAATTTCTCCCATTCTTCCAAGTCCGGCAATTCCAATTTTGATTTTTTTCATAATCCAAGCGTTTTTAAATACATTCTGTTTGCTTTCGCATAGAGCCTGGGGTTGCCCATGCCGGGTAGCACATCCTGTTCTACCACGATCCAACCAGTGTAATTACGGTCTTTCAATATATTCAAAATGGCCTTAAAATCCACGTCTCCCTCTCCCAGTTCACAGAATACACCCTGCTTCACCGACTCAAAATAATCCCACTTGTTTTTCACTGACGCCTCTCCAACCCTGGCATCATAATCTTTAAAATGAATATGCCATATCCGGTCAGCATAATTCTCCAATGCCTTTAATGGATCTCCCCCACCAAAACGGTAATGTCCCGTATCAAGGCAAAGTCCCAACAATTCCGGATCTGTATAGTCCATTAATTTATCAATTTCATCCGGTGTTTCTATATAGCCCCCACAATGATGATGAAATACTGTTTTATAGCCATATTCCTTCCATACTTTTTCTGCTATTTTCTCTGCACTTGTGGAAAATACAGACCATTGTATTTCGGACATACCCAACGCCGGAGTAATTCTTCCAGCGTTCTGCATTCTTTTTTTTATCGATCCATTATCATCGGCAAGAACAATATAGGCATTGTTATAACCTGCACTATGCATCAGATTAGAAACTGTTAATGCGCTCGCCTCACCTTCATGGTATGATTCCTTATTTGCAAGTGTAACGGGAACAAAAGCACCGACTAATTCCAGGCGGTGATCCGTAAGATCCTTCCGAAGGGCCAATGGATCGGTGGGCATAAATCCCAAATCTCCTAATTCCGTTCCAGCGTAGCCTGTCCCAGTTATTTCATCAAGTACCTGCATATAACCAGCTGCCACTCCTTCCACATCAAACTCAAGCACTCCCCACGAACATGGTGCATTTGCAATTTTTATCATAATGTAAAAATAAATAAATTGTGCGTAGTACGTTGCAATTAGACGCCATAATCGCCATCTAGATGCGAAACATCCGCCTGCCCTTTGTCGGGATGGAATATGTTAATATGAACCGGGTAGTAAATGACAGATTCTTCCCACGCCGTGGCGTGGTCAGAATAAAGGGGCCTAAAAATTACTAATGCAGGATGTCGATAACGTGGGAGTATTTGACCGTAAAACTGCGATTGCTTAGTTCGCTGTTATTGCGAATTTCATTATAGACTATAAATAATCCGGAATTGGCTTGCTCCAACAAGCTAAAACGAATGTTCGTTGTCCAGATATCAGCCACACTGTTATATTGGATCAAACTTTGAAGGTAAATTCGTGGTGTAAAGGAATACGTTAATCGTCCTCTGAATATATCCGTGGTAAATGACCCGTTTTCGAGTTTTATATCATTGTGGATCAAACTAAATTCTGTATTGAATTTTTCACCAACCCGTATACCCAGTGTGCCGCTGTTAGCCATGCGGGTACCATCAAAAAATCCGCCGATAATTGAGCGAGTGCTGATATATACGGATTTGCTTGAGTTTGTTAAGAAAATAATCTGTGCTTCCTGATTGTGATACGTACCTTCAGAAACAATAACGCTTTCGAAGATTTCAAATGGTGTAACAACTCCCTCTGTTGTGAAGTTGATACCTGTATGAATTTCAAGGCCGCTTTTCCATTCCCAGTGGTTGTCGATATGCAAAAAGCCTGTTTCCAGTAAGCCGTTAAAATTCCAGAATCCCCGGTACGAAATATGTGGACGAAGCTCGAGCAGCCCGATCATATCATCAGGCCGTACATGATATAGTATCCGGAATTCTGGTTTACGAAAAGCTGTTCTTTGCAAAAAACCTACCTCAGGATTAAATCCTTCTCCTACTTCAGTGTAAGCACCATTGATGCTTAAGCTGTTCCACTCGTATT
>JACZXH010000111.1 GCA_022571715.1 Bacteroidota bacterium
ACAATGAGCAATGGCTGATTTTTTTCCTTGACAGCTTGTTTCATGCCTGCAAGCAACTTTTGCAATCTTTTTCGTCTAAATCCATATCCGAACCTGATCTGAAACTTATCCCCCGTGAACAGCAGATACTTGACTACATTAAAGGCGCAGGCGTTGTGCAGTTGAGAGACATTATCACGGTGCTGGATATCAATGTCAACACGCTCAAAAAGGATCTTCACGAACTTGTTTCATCCGGATATCTGAACCGGAAAGGAAAAGGAAAGGGTACCTATTATTTTATGAAATAGCACTCATAGAATAATCATGATGTTACACAATGATGTTTTGCCATACCTTGTGAAAATCACCATACCTGGATCTAGGTCTTAGTGTCCTGCCGCTCTACACAGCATTACGCCGCTACAAAAAACTCAGTCATTCTGCCATTCAAAAATTACTCAATCACAGGTGTATCCAGTTTGGATACAGCTGCGTCAATTTCCTCATCACTGAGCACGTGTCTGTGCAGCTTACCGGCAAAATAATCTTCGTAAGCAGACATGTCGAAATGACCATGACCGCAGAGATTAAAAAGGATTGTCTTATTGATTCCTTCCTCTTTGGCGATCTCAGCTTCGCGGATAACCACGGCTATGCCATGATTGGCTTCCGGAGCAGGAATAATGCCTTCTGATTTAGCAAATATAATACCTGCTTCAAACGATTCAATCTGATCCACGGCTTGTGCTTCAATGAGGTTATCGTGAAGCAACTGGCTTACCAATACCCCGGCACCATGATACCGTAGTCCTCCGGCATGAATCGGTGCAGGCACAAAGGTATGGCCCAGTGTGTACATCGGAAACAGCGGCGTCATACCGATGGTATCTCCGAAATCATACCTGAATTGTCCTCTTGTAAGTTTGGGGCATGATGTGGGTTCTGCTGCGATGGCCCGTACTTTTTTGCCTTCTTTCAGGTTATATCGCAGAAACGGGAATGAAATGCCGGCAAAGTTGGAACCTCCTCCGAACGGGGCCACAATGATGTCTGGAAAGTCTCCGGCTTTTTCCATTTGCACCACCGCTTCCTGTCCGAGTACCGTCTGGTGCGTAAGCACATGATTGAGTACACTACCCAAAGCATATTTAACATCGGGTTTTGTAGCGGCCATTTCGACAGCCTCCGAAATGGCAATACCCAGGCTACCGGTTGAATCGGGGTCTGCGGCAAGGATCGACCGGCCCGCGTCAGTCAGATTGGTGGGAGAGGAAAACACATTGGCACCCCAGGTATTCATCATGGATTTGCGATAAGGTTTCTGGTCATAGCTGATGCGGACCATGTACACGTCAAGTTCGATTCCGAAATGGTTGCACGCAAATGCCAATGCGCTGCCCCATTGGCCGGCACCAGTTTCAGTAGTTATTTTTTTTGTGCCAGCCTTTTTGTTGTAATAGGCCTGCGGTACGGCCGTATTTGGCTTATGTGATCCTACCGGGCTTACCCCCTCATATTTATAGTAGATTTTTACCGTTGTATCGAGCGCTTTTTCGAAGTTATACGCCCTGTAAAGTGGCGTTGGGCGCCATATGGAATAGATATTTCGAACCTCATCCGGAATATCGATCCACTTCTCGCCAGACACTTCCTGCAGGATTAGCTCTTCAGGGAAAAGCGGCGCAAGCGCTTCAGGGCCAATCGGCTCTTTTGTTCCAGGGTCAAGAGGAGGCAATGGTTTGTTTGGCATATCTGCCACTATATTGTACCATTTTTCCGGAATTTCCTTTTCAGTGAGTGTGATTTTACGCTCTTTCATAGTAGTTATTTTAACTTAATAAGGGTTTGTTAAGTACATAAATAAAAATTGAAAAACAATTTACATTTTTTAACGAATAATTAAAATCTAAATATTCTTTTTAACAGATGCACGAATGCAACTTTCATCATAAATGTGTATTATACATTTAGATGCAGCATGCCGAAGAAGCGAAACTCATCCGGAAAGCACAGGGCGACTCCAAATATTTTGGCGAAATATATGAAAAACATTTTAACAGGATTTTCAATTACGTATTTCGCCGTGTTGCTGATTTTGACCTCGCCAGAGATATCACTTCAGAGGTTTTTATGAAAGCATACCTGAACCTGTGGCAGTTCAGGTGGAAGGGCATTTCCATTGGAGCCTGGTTTTACCGGATTGCTACCAACGAAGTAAACCTGTATTTCCGTAAAAATAAATACAAAGCAACGACGGTCGCCGACCTTGGAGCAAATCGGTTTCTTGAACTTGTAGATCCGGTTAGCCTGGAAGCAGAAAAAGCAGAGGCTGAAAGATTACTCAAAGAGAATGAGGATTTCATCCGCATACAGAAAATTATCGTTCAAATGGAGCCAAAATACCAGGAAGTACTGGCACTCAGGTATTTTGAGCAAAAGCCGGTAACAGAGATATGTGAGATCCTGAGCAAAAAAGAGGGAACGGTTAAATCGCTCATTTCGCGAGGATTGGATAAAATACGAACCCTTATAAAATTATCGGATAAAACTGCAACCTAAACAACAAAAAAGCATTATAGTGATGAAATCAAATGAAGAAATTAAAATGAAAATGGAAAATCTGTCCATTCCCGATGTAAAAAGCGATGCAACTAAAGAAGTCCTGAAAATTACGTTGTTGAACAGCCGGAAATCTGCCCATCTGGGCATTTTGCTGCTGCTGCTGCCTTTCCTGTTTTTCTTTGGAAATGTAGCGAAATATAACCTGGGGATCGACCTGGGTTTTATCAGCATTTTCCTTAGCTGGATAATTTCACTCGATACGGTCCCGGTAGTCAACTGGCTGATACGGTTTATTTTGTTGGGAGGCCCGGTTCTGGCAATCTTGTTTAACCTGTTTGCCATCATGCACATGTATACCAACCGCCAAACCCATGAGTTTATCATTACCCTGAAGCTGAAATGGGTGAATATTTCCATCATACTCTTGTGCGGACTTATCCTGTTGTTGTTTTTCACTTACCTTGTAGTGGAAAATGTGAACCACCCCTGAATGAAATTGGAAAAAGCTTTCAGCAGGTTGATGTTGTTAAGATCAACCGTTTAGTTAGTTACAGATTCTTGCCTGCTGTCAGAAAGACTGGAATAGCAATTAATTATGTTTGATATCTGGACACGCGTTTCAAATTCAAGATTTATAGGCACAAGTCAGGCATTAACCTTTTCTTCAACTATTAGCATAATACGTTCCTCAAACTGAGCCGCTTCGGTGGCCAACTGTTTACCACGGTTCATTATATCTGAAGCAAATTGTTGATCCGATAGGCTGGCTGCATTGATATTTACATTTAACAAAGCGCCACGAACGGCTGTCCGGGCACACAATGCCCCTACACCGGCATCCGTTATGGAGTTTGGATTGCCTGATTCTGCCATAGCCTTCATTACTTCCATGGACATTAATGCGGTTTCGGCCACTTTAAACGGGACTTCGGTAGCATAGCGGGTGGCTTCCTCGATGGCAATTTCACGGTCTTTTTTCTCCTCATCGCTGCCTTTTGGTAAACCGAACGCTTCCATTATTTCATTAAATGCACGCGTATCTTCATCTACCAGTTGGAGCAAGGTTTTTTGATACATCATGCCTTTTTCAGCCCAGTCCGAAAATTCTTCCCAGCGATCGTCCCAACCCCGCTTATGCGCCGAAAGATTGGCCACCATAGTGCCGAGCGAAACCCCGAGTACTCCGACATACGCCGCGATTGATCCTCCACCCGGTGCCGGTGATTCCGAAGCGGTTTCATCGGCAAATTCAGTTAAAGTCATGTCCGTCAGCTTTTCACCTTCGTCACGATCGAGCATATATTCGATAATTTTCTCGTTGGGGTTGAACGGTTTTAAATCATCCAGTCCCAGCGACTTCACAGCGATTTTTATGATTTCCCGGTCACTTATTCCAGCCGATCGCTGTTGTTTTTTCAAAAAGTATTTCCCGGCATCAAGCATGGCCTGCAGGGGAACCAATCCCACAAGTTCCGAACCCGTTACCCGGATACCTCGCGCCTGCGCTTTGGCAACAGCTTCATCGAAAGCCACATGCATGGGTGTGATGGAGATGTTTGTTAGGTTCAGGGAGAGCTGGGCAATACCATACTCTTCAATATACCAGCCAATCCCTTTTACTGCCTTCAGACTACCCGGAATATTAATCGGATTGCCCTGTGCATCGCGTACGATCTTGCCTGTGATGCTGTTGCCTTCCCGCTTTACCCGGCCTTTTTCGCGGATATCGAAGGCGATGCCGTTAGCACGTCGAGCAGAGGTGGTATTAAGGTTTATGTTGTATGCGATAAGGAAATCGCGGGCGCTGATGGCCGTGGCGCCTGTGGTTTTTGCTTTTTTAAATTCGGCAGGGCCGAAATCCGGTTTCCATTCCGTATCGGTTAGCTTTTTTGCCAGTCCTTCGTATTCGCCTGCCCTGCAATTGGCAAGGTTTTTCCGCTTTTCTTCTAGGGCCGCATTTTCATAAAAATAGCCTGGTATTCCCAGCTCTTTGCCTACCCGCTCGCCGAGCTTATGTGCATATTTTACCGTTTCTTCCATCGAAATATTTGCGACGGGTACTAGCGGGCAGACATCCGTAGCGCCAAACCGGGGATGTTCGCCAGTGTGTTTACTCATGTCAATTAGTTCGGAGGCCTTTTTTATAACCCTGAAAGCCGCTTCGATTACCGGCCCTGGTTCACCTACAAAAGTAATAACCGTCCGATTTGTGGCCTTTCCGGCATCCACATCCAGGAGCTTAACCCCATCTACCGTTTCGACCATTGCAGCCACGGCCTCGATAACCGATGCATCGCGACCTTCGCTGATATTTGGTACGCACTCTATTAATTCTTTTTGCATGATCTATCAGTTTTGATGCTGCAAAAGTATAAAAAACCCGCGTACATTCCGGTTATGTACTATTGCACGATTAACGTAGGAAAACCAGGTTTGAGCCGGATGGTTTTAGAAATTTTTGGTTGAGGAAGGATAAGAATAGATGAGCTATACTAAATCGGAAAATAACTGCTGTTCGGTACACAGCGATTCAAGTTCATTCATGGGGGATCTCAAATTAACTCAACCTCAAATTGTTATTTCCTGTACTTGTCATTTAATCCCTTCCCTTCCACAATCATTGGAATGATTTTAACTATCCGTTTAATTTTTGTTTCCCGCTTTTTTGCTTCAATAATGTACTCCGCATATTCTCTCTTTTGTGATAAAGTGAACCGATCAAAACATTTTTCAACTGCAGGATTTTCTTTAAACGATGTGATTAATTCATCAGGAATTATCAGGGGCTTGTTTCGAACAGGTTTGATCGCCTTACCTATCTTTTGGTTTTGTACGGCCTCTACCACATAGGCTTTGACTAATCTTTGGTCAATTTCACCGGCTGATTGAAAACGCCATTGCCTCATCGCTATAGTACGTCCTTCCTGGGCATTGATTAATTTCCCTTGTGTGTCTTTCAGCAAAGCGCCCTGAAAAAACCATATCCCGGCATACGATTTGAATGCCCCGATTCCGACTACAATTTTGTTATTAACCGTATAAACGGGAGAGCGCCATTTAACAGTTTCCTGGAGCCCCGTAGAAAGTATAATTCGTCTTAATTTCTGCAGCAATTCCGACCATTTTTCATTTTTCAGAATGTATTCATCAACTGTTATTTGTTGCATTTTTATAAGTTTGTATTTGTTGCCAAATGCTTGTAACCCGGGGTTCGAGATCAGTTAATTCAACTATCCTGACGGGTTGTCCACCTTCGATGCTTTTCGTACTGCAATCCCAATTAATCACTAAAACACTAATAAAGAATAAGGTTCTTCGAAAATGAACCTTATGACAGAAACAAGTTAGTAAAGTGTATCGTAAAGCACTCATACAGGTTCTCCAATTTTATCAGCAGCAATCCGCATCAACTCCGCAACAATCCTCTTTTTTTACTTGTTTGTCATCAGGCTGGTTATCAGATGATTTTTCCCCCGGCTTTTCAGCATATACAGTTATGCTAAAAATACCCATGTTTCTACTTTCGATATCTTCCATTTCTTCCGGTGTCAGGTAATTACTCAAGATATCATCGGGAATGGTAATTACCTTTTCTTTTTGCAAAGTTATGTTGGTGAAACCAAGAGCTTCGATATATCCCATATATTCAGATTTTTGAATGGCCCCTGCTACACAACCGGCATACATTTCAGCATCTTTTCTAAGCGCCTCAGGTAAGTCGCCTACCAATACAATATCAGAAATACTGAAATGGCCACCGGGCTTAAGTACCCTGTAAATCTCTTTAATCACCTTTTCTTTGTCTGGCACCAGATTCAGCACACAGTTACTTACGATTACATCAGCTACTTGGTCCGAAACAGGCATATCATCGATATCACCATAACGAAATTCAACATTATTGTAGCCCATTTTATCCGCATTTTTACGGGCCTTATTGATCATCGCTTCGGTAAAGTCAATTCCAATAATCTTTCCTGTCTCACCAGCTTCATGACGTGCTATAAAACAATCATTGCCAGCACCTGAACCAAGATCAATAACTGTATCTCCTTTGTTAATATGAGCGAACTGAGTGGGCAAGCCACAGCCTAAGCCAAGGTCAGCCTCTTTACTGTATCCTTCAACTTCGCTGTAATCGTCCATCATGATACTATAAACTTTATTAGATGGGGCAGTGGCGCCACAGCAAGATGATGCATTCACGGCCTTATCCTGCAAGGCAATTTTACTGTATTTCTCTTTTACAATGATTTTTAATTCTTTGGAGGTATTCATACTATAAAAATTATTAGGAAATTACGATTGGTTAAATTCATATTTTTTAGCAACAGTCTAGTTTAGTATCTGCATACTGATCGAACATTTTATTAAACAGGCTTTGCACTTCCTGCCATCTCTTCAGATTTATGCAGTAGTTAACTCTTGAACCTTCTATG
>JACZXH010000060.1 GCA_022571715.1 Bacteroidota bacterium
ATAGAAGTGGAAAATCAGGAATAGCAAACATACCCCCGCCAAATGCCAGCCCAATAGGAAGAATAGCAATTGATAAAACAATGCAATAAAACAATTTGAGATTAGCGGGTTTGATCAATTTCTCAGTAAGATAGATTGTGAGAGTGATTAATAGAACAAAGAAAAACCTGACTCCAAGTTCGTTCGGAAAAAGAAAATAACCTGCTTTAATTAGCAAGGCCGTTACCGGTGGGTGGTCAAAATATCCCCATGCAAGATCTTCGGAGAATAGCCAGTAATAAGCCTCATCGCCAACTAGATCGGAATAGCGGGCTTGAAGAACCAAGGTCAGAAACCAAATAGTGTAAAATAAAACTCGAACCCTTTTATCAGACATAAGTAACCCGAATATAATCCATTCGATCTTAACATTACTGTAAAACTGATTATCGACCTACTTCCACCATGGAAGTGGAAGCTTAATGTCTGCCACGGAATCAACAACCATTTTCGGTTTGAATATAAAACCCGGAAGTTACTCACTTTTCGTAATGCCCCAATGCACTAAATTAGATTGTATCCCATTTGTATCCTTCTTTGAATCTCTGTGGTCATCTTATCGCCGATAACCGTGGTTTCTGAGGTGAGGATCCACTCCGCTTACATTTGATGCAAATGCGGATAAAGCGAACCTTCACTTAACTAAATTTCACAGATTTTCAGGTCTTTTACTTTTTGGGTTGTTTCATAGCCAGCCATACATGCGACCATGGTCATACAGAACTTTGAGAATGATGGTTTGAAGAGTGTCTTTTATTAACTCTTTTTATGCCATAATTGCCTTGAGGTTAGATACATTGAAGTTTGATGTATTGTAAAGACGCAAACAAGATTGAAAAGGCTTCCTGTGAGGCATTATTTTTACATTATAATGAGGAGATTGTCCTGGTAATCCTTGTCAGATGAATTGTGAGTCTAAAATGTTACAGCAGAGGATAGTAAAAATGATTTCGTTCCTTAAATAAATAGCAGGTAATTAAATGTATCATAGGTTATCACCAATGAGCGAATTTGATGAAAAAGCAGCTACCTGGGACGACGATCCTTCCAGGGTAAAAAGAGCAGAAGATATTGTAGTAAGATTAAAATCAACAATTGATCTCAGTCAGGTGAAAAGTGCCATGGAATACGGAAGCGGCACGGGGCTGATGAGTTTTGTCCTCAAAGAGGATATCCGGGAAATAATACTGATGGATGATTCGGTCAAAATGACAAAGGTAGCGCGGCAAAAAATTACAGATTAGAAAGTTATAAATCTGAAACCTGTTCATGGAGATTTGTTGAAAGGACCGCTGCCGGATGAAAGATTTGATCTCATTTTTATCATGCTGACCCTGCACCATATTGGTGATGTTGAGGAGTTGTTCCGGAAATTCCGCAGGTTGCTGACTTCGCATGGTAAACTTGCGATCATTGATCTTGAAAAAGAAAATGGTTCGTTTCATGACGGTCCATTTCAAAGTCATAAGGGATTTGACCGGGCTGATATGTAAGGTAACCTAAGAAAAGCCGGATTTGAGCCCGTCCATTATGAAGTATGTTATCAGATTGAAAAGAAAACAACAAATGAAGTCAGGAAATATCCGGTGTTTTTATTGGTGGGAAACATTGTTTAAAAATACCAGCATTTAATCTCTCTTTCCCATCGTCACAGATGCCGCCAGTTTCACTGCTTCATACGCATTAACAATACCCCCTGTTGCGGACAGATCACCGAATTTCGTAGTTTCGGCTTCCTTATCATGATCCACTGGTTTGTTAACCTCCAGATCTTTGAAGTCAACGGCTGATTGCAGGATAATATCCCTGACCTCTGTGGAGGTAAGATTCGGGAAGTAAGACATTAACATTGCCGCCACTCCTGCAGTTACAGGACATGCAAAGCTTGTTCCATCCACGCTATCATATTCATTGTCCGGCGAAGTAGTATGGATGGCAACACCCGGGGCAAAAACATCCACCATTTTTTTACCGTAATTTGAAAAGGTCGCCACGAAATTGTCTTCCTTTTCCCAGGATGATGCGCCTATTTCAAGCCACCCTTTTGCGTATTTTTTTGTGTCGCTATAATATTTTGTGGGAAAATTGCTGGTAACATCTACATCCTTGCTGTCGTTGCCCGAAGCATGGATCATGAGTACGCCTTTGGAATCGGCATAGGCAATGGCCTTATCTACAGCTTCTTTGCGCGGAGAAAATCGTTTTCCAAAACTCATATTAATGATGTCTGCCCCGTTGTCGACCGCGTAGATAATAGCATTGGCTACATCCTTATCACGCTCGTCTCCATCAGGGACGGCTCGTAAGACCATGATTTTTACATTGTCAGCAATTCCATTAATACCGATACCGTTGTTTCTTTGTGCGGCGATCACGCCTGCCACCTGAGTACCGTGAGAAGCGAATCCACTTACATTGTTGTCACCGTAAAACTTCTGATATACATCTTCGAAATCATCACCTACCAGGTGACGCGGATCAAAATCAACGTTATATCCGTACTCAACGATTACCCGGAAATGCTCCCGCTGTTTAAATAGCAACTCTTCCGTAACATTCATTTCAAATCCATATTTCAGGATATCGCGTGCTCCTGCCACTTTACGATCAGGTGAATTCAGGCTGTTTAAGTCTTCTAAAGTAATTTCTTTGGTATCCAGATAGGCCCTGATAAGGCGCAGGGCTTTTGTATAAACCTGGTAAAAGTTATCTATCATGGCATACTGTTCTCTGTTTTTTGCTAACTGATTATCCAGTTCACGCTTAAGCTTCTCATACAATTCATATTCCTGCCGTTCGCCTCTTGATATTTCTTCAGCAGTCTTATCGCCAAATATTTTATGGTATTTTACAAAAAGACGTGTAACCTCATAGGTGTCTTCTTTAACCGGTCCAAGAAAATTCCAGCCGTTGACATCATCCACATATCCGTTTTTATCGTCATCAATGCCGTTTCCCGGCACTTCGTCTTCATTTACCCAAATGGAGCCCTGAAGGTCTTCATGATCTACATCGACGCCGGAATCGATAACGGCTACGATTACTGTTTCCGATTCTTTCCCCTCCAACAGCGCATATGCTTCGGCCGTACTTACACCATTGTACATCTGCTTTGTGCGGTCATAATTATGCCAGCCTTCAGGAGCGTATTTCTGCTCATCAGAACTTTCCTGGGCAATAAGAAAATTGACAGCAAACAGGAATAACAGCACAAGGTTACGCGTTAGAAACGGGGTTTTCATTTTCATTTACAATTGGATCGGATCAAAATATTTCAGATGATATCCGGTAAAGGAGGATAAAGATAGAAAATTTATAAGCGTGTAAGAATGAATTAATGTATATTTATTGAACTATTAATACAGGATAACGTTATCCCCGTATAAAATTCAATTAAAATGTACGCTTTTATTTTTATTCTTTACAACACATTAACCGTATTTGCACATCCGGGCTATGAGAATCCGGCAGGGCTTTCGGTCGGAGATTTTGCCCCTGATTTTAAGGCTGAAGACCAGTTTGGCAAGATCATTTCACTTAAAGAGTCGTTAAAATCCGGAAAAGTTATACTAACCTTTTACCGGGGTGCATGGTGCCGTTATTGCATGGAGCAATTCAGGAACTATCAGGACTCCCTGTCGCTCATACATGAAAAAGGCGCAACCCTGATCGCCATTACGCCTGAGCATGAAGACGGAGTACAGAAGACCACATCGGTCTCGAAAGCAACATTCAGTATTCTTCATGATGAAAAACTGCAGATAATGCTTGCCTACCACGTCATATCTAAAGAAAAGTACGATGAATTTATAAGGGGTTATGAAGAAACAGGTGTTGACAATCAGCACAAATATCTGCCGGTACCTGCCACGTATATTATAAATCAGGATCAAAAGATTGTATTTAAATACTTTGATCCTAATTACAGGGTACGGGTGCCCATCGATAAACTATTGGAAAACCTATAAACAGTCCAGGACTCCCGAAACCCTACCGTCATTACCCGGCTTGACCGGGTAATCCCCCTAACGACTCACTGGTTTCAATTTATACATTCGTATTTTAAACGAGGAGATTATCCGATATCACTTTGCGATTCGGATAATGACGTTTTATGGCAGGGGGAGATTACCCACCTTCACTTCGTTACGTTGGGCGCAGCCTGATATCGCTCACACGATTCGGGTAATGACGATCTATCTATGGTTCATGTGGTTCAAACACGTATTTTTAGAAAAGTGCGGGGAAACAGAACCTGTAATCCGTTTATGTAACGGGCTTAAATTCTTCCATCCCAGGTTCTGTGGCTTTATAAAAGCAAGGTTGGATGATATTTCTCATTTCAAGATAATCACGGTATTTTCCGGAGTACTTCACCCGGTTGTCGATGGTTTCCTGAAAATTGCCATTCAGACCGATTATCAACTCGCAGCATTCGCGAAGGCCATTATCACCACCATTATGGCCTGACATATATTCGCAGCCTTGTTTTTCTAAAATATAGTCTATCAGAAGCGGATTGGCTTTGTTTCGGATAAAAAAACGTACTCCAACCTTTTCTGCAAGCGATAAATCAAGAATATCGTCAAATACAAACGCACAGTCTTCGGGTTGCAGGGCATATTTATCTTTAAGTACCGGGAGAATTTCCACTTTATCCTTAACACTTAAAAAAGCACCGTCAAAGTGCTCTCTTTCAACCAATCCTATAGCTGACGGGTTCAGTTCACCGGTTACAACAAATACTTTTGGGTTAAACCCATGCGACAAGAAAACAGAAAACCGCAGCATATTGATGCCCATGGCATTTCCTTCGGAAAATCCGCTTGAAGCCTGGTGGTCTTTTCGACCGTCATTAAACACACCATCCCAGTCAAAAAGAAAAGCCTTTATTGATTCTAGTTTATGGCTTATAGCGATCGGCGGTTCTTTGAATTCACCACCGGCATCGGTAAATATAGTTTCCAGGTCGTTCAAGCTAAGAGATCGTTAATTTAAGTCCTGGATATCAAGTATTCCTACTACTTCATCGCCATGCAGGACAATAATATTATCTACACTTTTATCGTGGAAAACCAATGAGGCTTCATGCAGTAACGCTTCTCCGTCGATTGTAATTGGTGTTTTGTACTTCAGATCCGACATTTTCTTCTGCAGACCTTCTTTCCCTTCTTTTTCGATAAGTCTTCTCAGGTCACCATCGGTAAAAACACCTTCCAACTTTTCGGAGCCATTCATCACGCTTACACAACCGAAGCCCGATTCGGTCATCTTTACCAATGCATCGGTGAGCGAATCATCCATAGAAACCTTCGGATTAGATTTACCCATAATATCCCTGACTTTTACGGTCATCATGCGGGTATGTTCATAAAACTGCTCAGTACCAATCGAAGTAAAAGCATTCTCTGTAAGCATTTTCATTACCTTCCACGGTATGGTACAAACATGGGCACCCAGATTAATGGCGTTTCTTACATGCTCCGGATGACGTACAGATGAAAACATGACTTTGGCATCGTAGCCATAAACTTCTACGGCATTTACGATTTGTTCTACAACATCCAGCGCATCGTGTCCCTGATCCTGCAATCTTCCTACCAGCGGGCAAACGTAGTTGGCGCCTGCTTCCAGCGCCATGTAGGCTTGCTGTAGGGTATAAATCAGGTGTACATTCACTAGAATATTTTCATTTCGAAGCCTTTTACATGCCTTTACCCCTTCAATGGAGATGGGGATTTTAAATACGGTTTTTTCTTTATTCAGCCCCAGCGCCAGTTGCCGGTGGGCTTCGTTCACAATTTCATCTGCAGTTTTTCCAAGGGCTTCAATCTGAAGCACAGGCACCATGTCCGAAAGCTTCAGGATAAGGCCGTCAATATCGGTTACGCCATGTCTGTGCATAAAAGTGGGCGTTGTGGTAAGACCTTTCAGAAAGCCAAGTTTAAAGGCTTCTTTGATTTCTCTTAAGTCAGCAGAATCAAGGTATAATTCCATAAATCAGTGTATTTCAGGTTTATTAGTAAAAGTTAATCGTCAGTTTCTGTAGGTCACTTCCAGGTTGTGTATTTCGATGATTGGTTTCAGAAATGCTTCAAGATCGTACACACAAAGTTGACTGGCCGCATCGCACAGTGCTTTTTCGGGCTCAGGATGGGTTTCAATAAATACACCGTCCACGCCGGCTGCCACACCGGCACGTGATAAAACCGGCAGGAATTCCTTCGCTCCTCCGCGAGGGTCGGCGCTTGGAATACCATATTTACGGATAGAATGGGTAATGTCGAACACGACCGGATAGCCGATCTGATTAAGATGATGAAAACTACGTGGGTCCACCACCAGATCATTGTAACCGAACGTATAACCTCTTTCCGTAAGGATAATACGGTCATTCCCGGTAGCTTTGACTTTCGCCGCCGGCTTTGCCATATTTTCAGGCGCAAGAAACTGTCCGTGCTTCAGGTTGATCACTTTTCCGGTCTTTGCCGCTTCTATCACCAGCGTAGTCTGCATTACCAGATAAGCTGGTATCTGCAGCACGTCAAGTACTTCCGCTGCCGCCTGCACCTGTGATGGGTAATGAATGTCAGATAAAACAGGGAACCCGAATTGCTCCTTTATTTTCTGAAGCATTTTCAACCCTTCATCCAGCCCGGGTCCCTGATAATAGTCTAATGTGCTCCGGTTGTCTTTTTGAAAAGAAGATTTATAAATCACAGGTATATCAAGCCTTTCGGATACCTCTTTCAGTATTTCGGCCGTTTTCATCATAGTGCTTTCTTCTTCAATCACACACGGTCCAGAAATCAAAAACAACTGGTCGCTTCCACATGCAATCCCTCCAACATCAACAATTTGCTTTTCCATCTATAACGGGGCTATTGAAAAATTTGTGCAAAGTTAACGTACATAGGAAGGATACCAAGAATTTAATGCCGATTATGTATTACATAACCTATAGGATAAAACCTGAAATGTATGCCTGTTAGTGATATTTTAATGATTTTATTTTTGAAAAAATTGGTCATCCCTGGTGCAGACTTAGCGCAGGCAAAGGCGTAAGCCTGACTTGTACTGTTGACGGGGCCTACAACCAGATAGTAGATTTAATTTTGAAAAAAACCGATTACTCAGGAAGCTTATAATGTATTTTCTGTGTTAATGATGTTCATTATCATTGCTGCACCCAAGGCTGATCCTGTTGGCTGATGACTAGTAATGATTTCCAAATCAGCTAACCGGATTTTAAGTAACGCTAAAAATACCTCATTATTCACAAATCCGCCATCGACAAATATTTTTCTGATTTTACCACTTCCCAAAGCAAGCCGGATTCGCCGTAACTGGATGTCCGTCAACGCGATCATTAACTGATGATAGGCTTCTTCAAAAGAAAGGAATACGCTGAAATCTGTTTTGGCATCGGATTGAGATTTGATTCCTGATAAGTTCAGGCTTTTCCACTTGAAATTTCTGTAGGAGGTATTCGTACATTCTGAATAGATCTTGTGGTCAAAACGTATTTGTTTATGGTAATCTTCCGGTTTGTTAAAGAAGTTAGTCATGTCCCTGACCTGCAGTAGATACTCGTTGCCTAAAAAAAGCCGGGCTACTTTTACAGGCCTGCCATCATGCCGCATAAAATATAAACAGTCCTGCTGTAACTCTTCAGGTGTCAATGGATCATTACTAAACGGGTAGAGCGCAATGCTCCAGGTACCTGTAGAAAGCAGAAGGAATGATGCATCCTGTTGCATAATGTAGGGTACCAGATTGGCTGATGTGTCGTTGATACCGATCCCTACCTCAAGCGGAGATCCATTCCAATTGATTTTGTGTGACGTTGAGGTGGATATCACCTCAGGAAGGAGGCGAATTATACCTTCCTTTTGTACCCAGTTATGGTATGTATTACGCTTAAAATCCCATAATCCTGTATGACACCCAACCGTAGTGAATTCACTATTTAGTCGTCTGGTAAATAAGGAGGAAAAATATTGCGGCAAATGAAGTGTGCGATGAATTTGTGCAAAAGCATGTGATTTACGATGCTTCAGCCAATATAATTGCAAACCCGAATTTAGCATTCCTAAGGCCGGGCTGGCTGTTTCCGTGCAAAAAACAGCTTCACCTCCGTTTTGATTCATAAACTGCTGCTGTAGATCTGGCGGATATGACTTTAAATAATTATACATCGATGTAGCAGGCTTGCCCGCTTCATCAAGATTTACAATGGTGGCTCCGTAGGTTGAAAAATTCAGCCTCGTAATCTGCTGTGATGGATCTGACATCGCTTTTTTAAAAGTTTCGATCACCCATTCCTCAATGGTCGCCAAATCATCACACGGATAGCCGTCGTCATCCTTTATTTCCGTAACAGTGATTTGCTCCTGATGGATGGGCTGGAAATGTTCATCGAAAATGATGAACTTTTTATTTGTCTTGCCTATATCAAATACAGCAGTTATTTGCATACATCCTCATTCAACTATAATCCGGAAGCTATGGATTTCATGCCGCGTTCTTTAATTAAATGCTCCCGGGTATCTGCTTCCCGGTATAATTCAAGGGGTGAAATGGCCCCACCTGTCCGAAGCCGTGCTTCACGGATGATGGGTCGGACATCCGTGCGAAAGGCATCCTGCAGGATTTGCTGGCATACGGTCACATTGTTTTCCTGCTGTGCGCTTTCAAGCTCCGCACGGTTTATAAGCATTGCCTGGGCATAGGCAATCCGGATGCCTTCAAGGGATTGAATCAGGTCTTCTAATGGGTCTTTCAGATTGTGGCTGGCATCGATCATCCATGCGAGCTGTGGGTATGAACCGTTGCTTTCTATATCAGCTACCAACTCATTAAAAATAAGAAAAAGCTGGTATGGCCTGATGCTGCCCACAGTCAGATCATCATCACCATAGTTGGAATCATTGAAGTGAAAACCTCCTAATTTCTTCTTCATCAAGAGCGTTGCGACGATTTGTTCGATATTAGTGTTAGGCAGATGATGTCCCAGATCCACCAGGCACCAGGCATTTTCACCACAACCTTCTGCCAGCAGCAATGAAGTTCCCCAATCCGGTATCACCATCGAATAAAAATTAGGTTCGTAAGGTTTGTATTCTATGAACATCCTCCAGTCAGCAGGTAAAGCTGCATGTATTTCCTGAAGTGAGGCTTGCACATGCTGCAATGCAATCCTGAAATCGGCCTGTCCCGGAAAAGAAGCCCCATCCGCCAACCAGACAGTGATCGACGTTGACCCCAGCGCTATTCCGTATTCAATCACCTCCAGGTTATGTGCGATGGCCTGCTTTCGAATACGCTCATCCATGTGGTTGAGTGAGCCGAATTTATACGAATACTCCTGATTCTCCTGATCCTGAAATGTGTTTGAATTTACTGTATCAAACTCAATGTTGTGTGTAGCTGCTAATTCTTTGAGGGCCTCGGTATCCTCGGGAATATCCCAGGGAATGTGTAATGAAATCGCACCAGCGGATTTTGTTAACGCGTGAATAATCCCTACATCGTTAATTTTCTCTTCAAGGGTGGATGGCTCGCCTCCAATGGAAAACCTTCCAAACCGTGTGGCCCCTGATCCCAATGCCCAGCTTGGAATGGCGATCTGAAAATCAATGAGGTTTTGGATTACCTGATCTGCGTTCACATTCTTTTTTTCAAGTTGTGACCCGAGAAATGAAAATTGTTCCCTGTGACTTTCAATTTTCTTTTCGTTGTGGGTGGCTATTATGGATTTCTCTATTCTCATAATTGGAATGGGTTTTATCTGCAGGAGTTTTTGCCAGCAATTACTGAAAACCTACAATTCATAAGCGAATACGCATTGCATTAATTTATCTTGTAAACGCTGCCGGAATTCCTCCGTCAATATTAATTATATTGCCTGTACTCTTTTTTAGTTCCGACAACACGGCAAATACGCCATTGGCTATATCTTCCGGATAAATAATAGCCTGAAGCAGATTTCTCTTTGCATAGAATGCAGGTAGTTCATCCACCGAAATACCATACGCTTTTGCGCGCCCCTTGGCCCATTCACCTTCCCATATCTTACTACCCACAATCACACCGTCAGGATTGATCACATTCACTCTGATCCTGTCCGGTCCTAACTCGGCCGCCATAAGCCTGCTCATATGCATCTGTGCTGCTTTTGCGGTACCATAACCTACATTTTTGGGTCCGGCAACCAGTGCGTTTTTACTTACGATATTTACAATATCACCTCCAAATCCTTGTTTTCGCATTATTTCTACTCCTTTCTGAGCTACCAGAAATTGACCTTTTGACAGCACATTCATGAGCATGTTCCAGTCTTCGAGTGAGGTATCCTCAATGGATTTTGATATAGCCAGACCTGCGGAGTGAATAAGTATATCCACTCCACCAAAGTCTAGCATGGCTTTATCCAGTGCCTCGGTAACAGCTTCAGGGCTGGATACATCACAGACAACATATGTGGAATTGTCCTTGTTAAAATCAGGGCTTGCTTCTTTCAACCGCTCCTCTGATATATCAGAAAGGATTACACAAGCACCTTCTTCTGCTAATTTAGCTGCAATGGCTTTGCCGATACCGCCTCCAGCTCCTGTAATAAACGCAACCCGGCCTGTGAGCGGTTTATCAGGTGGCATACGCTTCAACTTCGCTTCCTCCAGTGCCCAGTATTCTATGTTGAAAGCTTCTTGCCTGGATATTGAAACATATTCTGAAATGGCTTCGGCTCCCCGCATCACGTTGATGGCATTTATATAAAATTCACACGCCAAACGAGCAGTTTCCTTGTTTTTTGCAAATGTGAACATTCCTACTCCGGGGTATAAAATCACAACAGGGCTGGGGTTACGCATTGGTGGACTATCAGGGTGGAGGCAGGATTCGTAATATTCTTTATACGCCATGTGATAAGCTTCAAACTGGAGCGCCAGTTTCGATTTAACTTTTTTGTAATCGCTAAGATCTTCATCAGAGGCAATATCCAGCACAAGTGGCTGTATCTTGGTTCGCAGGAAATGATCAGGACAGGATGTTCCCAGTTTCGCCAGTTTTTGGAGGTCTTGGCTGCTGATAAACTCCAGTACCGTTGCATCATCGGTATAGTGCCCCACCATCATTACCTCGACTGAGCACAGGCCCCTGATAAAAGGCGTGATGGCTGAGGCCTGTTTTCTTCGTGCTGTTTCATCCAGCCTTTTGAGCTGCAGATCAGTACCACCAAAAACAACCTGGTTTTTTTCAATATGAGATTGAATATAATGCGAAGCTGTCTCTATTACTTCAAGACTATTTAGATAGCAGTTATAGGAGGTGTCTCCCCAGGTAAACAAACCATGTCCGCCTAGTACAATTCCCCTATAATCCGGATTTCCAGCAATATATTGTGCCATCTTCATACCCAGGTCAAAACCCGGTCGCTGCCAGGGCAACCACCCCATGGTATCGCCCCAGAGTTCTCTCGTAATGGCTTCACCGTCTTTTGATGCGGCAACGGCAATGAGGGCATCAGGGTGCAGGTGATCAATATGCTTAAATGGTAATAATCCATGCAGCGGCGTATCAATAGAAGGCGCCTTGCTCTCCGGATCATAGATGCAGTGATACAATAACTGCACCATTTCATCTTCAAATTCCAGTCCGCGATACCTGTTTTTTAATGACCGCAGGCGTTCTACATATAATCCTGCGATTCTTTTACGCGTCAATGTTCCCAGATCACCACCCGATCCTTTCACCCACATGATCTCCGTATCTTCTCCTGTCAGCGGATGCTTCTCTGTGGTTTTACAACTCGTGTTGCCTCCACCAAAATTTGTTATTCGCAAGTCTGCTCCGAGAATATTGGAACGATACAGGAATAATGATACTTCGTTGCCGTCAAGTCCGGAAGCTTTCGACTCATCCCACAAGTAGTTAACATGTTTGAATGACTTTATTTCATCCATTTGTCTGTACATTTTATACGTAAATACGTTCCTTCATTATGATGACACTTTTTTTCTGAATGCAAAAGGGGCACATCCGAACCAGATGACCGTACCCAATAACATAAGTGTTTTATTCATGTCTAAATTAATTACTCCGCTCCAGACAAACAGTGCAGGTATTAAAGTTAATCCAAATCCAATCCAGGCTCCTGTTTTAAGTAAGATTTTCATACAATTTTCTTTTGATAGTACATGGAGATCAAAATAAACAGCAACCCACATGTAAGCCATGCGGGCACCGTCAGAAATGGAAGGAATATGCCTTGCGTAACCGAGAGTGTGTAAAATATACCAACACTCATTATCCAAGCCAGGAATACAGCCATATTGAATTGGATGCCCGCTTTCTCTGCGTAGTTACTTACGATTCGAAACCGTCCGGACAGATACATGTCAAAAATGATAACCGCTCCAATTGGTGCAAGAACGAATCCATACAAGGCAACAAAAGCCAGTAATTTCATGGCAAATGCTGGAAACATACCGGCAACGGTAGCTACTGCACCTGTAAATAACGTTACCCTGTAGGTTGAAGCCCGTGGAATTATTGCCTGAAATGCCAACCCCGCCCGATAGATGGTAGGATTAGCAGTTGTCCATCCTGCAACAACCACACAAATCAGACCGGCAATACCTACTGCATCAAAAGCCATAGGCCCGGGTGCTACGGGTGGCGCTTCACCGTTTGAAAGAAATTGTGCAGCTTCAGGCGTTTTCAGGTATAATACATAGAGTAATGCTGCGCAAATCCAGGCCACATAGTGTCCTACATACATACCTGCAGCAGTCATCCATCCTGCATCCGGATGCCGGGCATAGCGAAAAACCGTAAGATCAGACATACCGATATGCATTGCTGCATTAACCAACCACGACCAGAATACAACATGCCAGAAGGTGTATTTGATCTGCCCGCCCATTGGCTCGGCCCCTTCACCCCAGATGGCCCAGAAGTCCTGAAAAGAATGTACATCCAGCCGTACCAGTGCTACGATGCCACAGGCAACAAAAACCAAAACCATCCAGGGAGAGGCAATATTGGCAAATCTTGATACCAGGTTATATCCGCGCGCGGCTACATACGAAATCGCCGCACCAACAGCCATTACCACCAGTATCCAGGTTATGCTGGATGGATACATGTCAGACAATGCGGGCATATTCATATCAAATGGTACGCCTACCGCCGTTGCCGCTACCGTAATCATAGCGCCGGCAAGAAAACAAAAGAGAAGCCCATTGGCTACATTGTAAACGATTACCAGGTTTTTGCCACAGATCTTTTCCAGTTGATAGTAAAGAGTAAGCCTGGCGTTGATGGCAGTGGGTGCTGTTAAAAACCGCCAACTTAAGACCGCTAAAAAGTTTCCTATAAGTAATCCTACTATTAAATCAAAGGCGCTTACACCTGCCGTCAGAAAAAGAGGACCGATCATAAATTCTGTCCCGGCGGTATGCTCTCCTGCATACATTCCTATAAAACTACCCCAGCTTTTATGGTGACTTTCCGGAACACGTTCCTGCTCAAATTCATGTTGAGCCTTGTGCGTGATTGCTTCTTCTGGCATATTCAGAGGAATGAGGTAAGTGCAGAGATTTAAGTTAGAAAAACCAGATCATTCGGATGGTATTCTTTTAGCAAGTACCTCTTCAAGCCACTTTTTAGTTTCTGTAGGATTCTTAAATACCCTGGCATTTATTCCCAAATCACTGAGTATATCATACAGGAGTTTAGATAAATGACTGGTAATTAAATCCTTAGAAACAACAATAACTTTACAATGAAGCCCATGGTTAAGCATAAACGGATAATAATCCTTCTTCAGATATTCGAGTAATTTCGAAAAGGAGCCCATGAGATACCGAATATCAAGATAAATTCCATATACAGTCTTATCTTCTAAAAAATCAAGAACAGCTTGAAGCTGTACTTTCGTGATCTTCCGGTCCATATTACCGGAATATATATAACTGATAACGCTATTATCCTGATCATAGTAGGTTTCAGAGATTTTGTTTTTATATATTAATTCGCGATTCATCCGGGTTTCAAGAGAGCTAAAATTGTTGATTCCTTAAGTTACTGATAAAATATCAGAGCAGGAAAATATTTATTGTAGATTCTTTCAAATCATCAGATTATAATATAAGGGTAGTATCTTCAAATTGAATGAATAACAGATACAGCATGAATTATTTATCGAATGTACTTGCATTTTGTTTAGCATTTCTGTGTTCAGGAATCATGAATTCACAAATAAACATAATTAAAAATCTTCGTCGCGAATACTATGCCATTCCCATTCGTATTGATGAATTAAGCCACTGGTTGAACTTGGAAAAACTAACGGCTTTTCGATGACCATTTTTACCTTTATTGTTAATGATTTCGCCATAAAAAATTACTGTGTAGTTTTGAACATCTCCAAAAAAAGATGAATTACGATGTAATGATCATTGGCGCAGGTCCTATTGGCCTTGTCTGCGGTATTGAAGCAAAAAAAGCAGGATTACGATACCTTATTATTGACAAAGGTTGTCTGGTAAATTCTATTTATAACTATCCGTTTAATATGACCTTTTTTTCCACTTCGGAGAAACTGGAAATTGGGGATGTCCCGTTTATTTCACATGGAAGCAAGCCCAACCGGTTTGAAGCACTGGAATATTACCGCAGGGTGACCTCTTCCTGGCAACTGGATGTACACCTGTATGAAAATGTGAATAAAGTTAATCCCAAACCTGACAACGCTGGATTTTTGATTGATACTTCAAAAAGTAAATATGAGGCCAGGGCCATTATACTAGCTACAGGATTTTACGATTACCCGTATATGCTTAACATACCTGGGGAAGAATTAGCGAAAGTAAAACATTATTACGATGAGCCACATCCTTATTTCAAGCAAATGATCGTGGTGATTGGAGCGGCAAACTCTGCAGTGGATGTTGCGCTGGAAACATGGCGGAAGGGAGCTGAAGTGACCATGGTAGTACGTGAACCAGCCCTGCTCGACAGCGTAAAATACTGGGTGAAGCCCGACATTGAAAACCGGATTGAAGAAGGATCGATTAAAACATACTTCAATTCGCAGCTGACTGAAATCAGAGGAAACGAAGTAGATGTAATTACACCATCAGGAAAAATCACTCTTGAAAATGATTTTGTGCTGGCCATGACCGGATACAAGCCTGATTTTGAGCTAATGAAATCGATGGGTGTTGAATTTGGTGAAGATGATTTTCAAACCCCTGTGTACAATCCTGAAACGCACGAATCAAGCGCTGAAGGTGTGTATCTGGCTGGCGTAATCTGTGGTGGTCTTAAGACCAATAAATACGTCATTGAAAATTCAAGGCATCATGCAGGTATAATTATAAATGCATTAAAATCAGCAAAGTGAAACTATATGTAGCCCACCTGTAGCGTTTTACCAGGATGGGACAACTCCAAAACATACTGTTACAGATGTAGTAGGAAAAGAGTCTGGAAATCAATCAATGTATGTATCAGATACTTCGCTTTTTCCAAGTCCGGTCGATGTCAACTGGTATTAAATAGTGATGCTGTTTGCAAAATGTGTAACCGAAAATATACTGAAAGAATGTTTGCATCGAATTCAGGCAAATATGCGCTGGGTATTCTGACTCATCCACGATAACTTAACTGGCAGGAAATAGATCTCCGGAATTTTTTAGACCTGATTCTGTGATGTATCCCGATACATACGTATGTGGCACAAGTTCAAAATAAAAGTTAATTACATCAAGGTTTGGCGGTGCATTGGTTATTATTTCTTCCGTCGAACGAGCGGTTTCGGTTTCCGGGAAACCTTCTGAAATCTTACGGCTGTCAATGAGCACATAAACAGGAATTTTATATAGATCTGCAGCCAGGCAGATATTTAAGGATCCTGATTTGTTCATAAAACCTGACGGATACAGGCCGTCAGCGCCCAGCAAAACAAGGCCTGAATTTTTCACTGCAAATGCACTCATAGCATCCGTAAGCAGGGTAACATTCAAGCCGGAATCAGCCAGGGCTCGGGCTTGAAGGATCCCTTCGTTTGCAGGTCCGGAGAGGGTCTGAAGAACCTGAAATGAATAGCCCCGGGTATGTAATTCTTTTAATGTTGATTTGACGGATTCACTATGACTGTGTACGGCAATTGGCTGCGAATCTGCTTTCAGTAGTTTCTGCATCTGGTCGGCCCATTTGTGGTGTATGTTATTCCAGGTAGCCAGGTACCCATCAATCCATTGTATAGTTAGTTCAGGACTACTGAAAGCTTCGGTTTTCATAGATTTTATAAAATGGTGTATAACCCTGAAATGGGGCCAGCGATTGCCGGCAAGCGTAAGGTCAGCAGCCAGGGTTTTTTGCCATTGACTGTCTGGTTTTAAAAGATTTTTGGAAAGGATATTTGCAAATTGCTTCAGAAGCGCTACCGACCCTGATGTGTTGTCGTCGAATAGTTCGGAAAGTGTTTTCATCAGCGGCTCGTCCAACGCCTTGCATTGATTTTATTCCGGATCTGAATTATCCAGATATCTTTCAATGCGCCATTTATTGTCTTTTTCCCATCGCCAGATAATAATGTATTTGCCGTGATGCTCAGACACCGATCCGTCGTCATCTTTGTGTATAAGCCTGGATGTAAACGAAGCATGCTCCACCGCCCAGTCACCCGCACCTTTCACGTCAAGTTCATCAATGCTGAATTCGTAATTATAGGTTTCGAAAAACGGATTAATCCAGTCCACAATGGCATTTTTTCCGTTGAGTGCGGGCATACCAGGAGGTATCCATACGGCATCATCTGTTAGAATGGACTTCACACGGTCGATATCGTTGCTGTTGACCGCATCGAGCCACTCATCCCGTTGTCGGCGTATTTCTTTAAGTTCAAGTTTCATAGGCTTGGAATTAAGTTGAGTCTAAGTTGAGATAACATGAATTGCTCCTCTGGTAAAAACGTTCTGAAGTTCTGTTGTTCAAGTACCGGAAACTACTTTTACACCTGCAACAGGTAACGTATCTATTGGAGTACGTGAAGTACAATGAAAACAAGCTGTTATACATTTATTAATTCACCCAATGGGTGATAAGTTAATAAAGATTTGGTCATTATTCAATGGCTAAAATCATAACTCCACCCAAAATCCATCAATTCGATTGAATTATTCCGTTTCATTAATTGTTCTGAATTATAAATAAAGATACATGTGGATCATCAGAGTTATATTAATGATTGGGTTCATCCTCACGGTTTCTCCTGGTTTCGGTCAGACATGCTGTTCGGGTGGCGTGCCTATTTCAACAAATCTGGGCTTGCCCCCGAGCTACCAGGGCACTGTACAGTTTACGCTAACCTACGACGCCAATGTACTACGAACGTTAAAAGAAGGAACAATACTCATTGAAGATCGTGCCCGGGAACGAATTACACGCTCGCTGATTTTAAGCGCAGGCTATTCCATTACGGACCGCATAGGAATTGAAGCTTTAGTACCCTACGTCATACAGGAACGAAATATTACTCAACCTGGGGGCTTTAATAATTTTGAATCAACAAATGGAATCGGAGACCTGCTGATATTGTTTAAATACAGGGTAACTTCCCTGAATAATCAAAAACACGTGCTCTCGCTCGGGTTAGGGCCAAAAATGCCTACCGGCTCTTCCAGTGAGTTAAACAGCCAGGGGCTGATTCTGAATGCGGACCTTCAGCCAGGAAGCGGCGCCTGGGATATTATTTACTGGATGAATTATATTTACCAACTTGACAGCCGGCCCACCATGTCGCTTTATTCGGTTGTTACCTACCGGCAGACTGGCATTAATAATGATTATCTTAATGGCACTTCAACGTATGAAATAGGAGAAAGTTTCAGGATATTAGCCGGAGTGTCAGATCAGTTCAGGGTTGGTTCCACCATGATCAGTCTTTCGCTGGGGGCAAGGTATCGCAATGCTCGGGCAGATGAATTCAATAGTGAATTACTTCCGTCAACCGGAGGTGAATGGATATATCTGATTCCCGGGGCAGGCATCTCTATCACTCCCAACCTTACGTTTGAAACAAATGTGGAGCTGCCGTTATATGCCAATCCTTCCGGTACTCAGCTTACTCCCACATACCGTATAAATCTCGGGATTCATTATGTGTTGTCAAAGAAAAATAAAGGTATTGAAAATCTGGTGAAGTAGGAGGAGGTAAGCATGGGAATGCGTTTACAGATATGTACGTATTTTAACTGGAAAGTTGCCACAGCTTCATCGGTGAAACAAATCTGAGAAAAGAACGGGCACGTTGTTCACTGATAATTCAATAGGAATCTCTGCTTCTAGTATCAAAATCCGAATAAACAAAAAGCGGAGCCTAAATCTTGCGACTTATACTCCGCTTTCACGACATAACAACCGTAGTTACAATATCGCGTCAAGCTACAGTTTAGAACTTCCGTCTACCCGTCCAGCCGAAGCCGAACATCTTTACTTCTAATTTCCGGTATCGAAAATCATCAGTTTGACCACTTTCGAGAACAAACCTATTAAAAATTGTACTTCTGCAACTTTCGTTGTTTCAATCTCTTACTTGCGTAATTGATCCTTCGTAGCATAATTTAGCGACTTTCAATCTCAGATATCCAGCTCGTTTGCCGGTTCTGTATCTCTTACTTGATGCATCTAAGGTAAAATCATTTTTGAAATCTGCAAATTTTTCTACTAATTAGTTTTCAACAAGTTTTGCACAGGTTTATTCACATAGTTGTACACATAGTTGTCCACTATTTTATCCACACTTTGGCATGAAAACAGCAGGTAATTGTAATTGATGTTACCACGAAATTTTAAAATAAATGCTCATAACAATATCAACGTCAGCGCTCTGATAGTTTTCGCAAGTGGAAAAGCACATTTATTAAAAAATAGGACATATTCCCAACATGAGATTACTCACAAAACAACTATGATTCGTTGGTCCGGTATGTACTTCCATAAACCAGGATCCGGATTAAATCTCAATGTGAAAGGAAGCTCCCTTACCCTGGGTGGAATGGACGCTGATGCTCCCGCCATGGAGCTGAATAATTTGACGTGACAGGCTTAGCCCAATACCGCTTCCATCAATTTAATTTGTTTCCTGTCAGATTCGGGAGTAATAATCAATATAACAGTAAGGATATATACATTATTTAGGGTAAAAGGATACGGATTGAATCAGATATTTCCAAGTTTCAAAAGATAATTGCCTCAGTAGGGTATTATCAACATTATTTTCGGTTGATGCTTATTTTAATCGTCATAAAGTGTTTGATTTTTAATTATTTGAATTATCTTTCTGCTTTAGAGGGTTTTAACAAAACCTTTTAAAAATATTCAGTTAAAATAATAATCCGGGATGTGCTAACTTATATCCTATTTGTTGTAGGTTTTGTTATACTTATAAAGGGTGCTGACCTACTGGTTGAAGGAGCATCCTCAATAGGAAGGAGGTTCAAGATAACAGATATCGTTATTGGACTTACAATCGTATCATTTGGCACATCTTTACCCGAACTATTTGTAAATCTGTTTGCCAGTTTCTCCGGAAGCTCACAATTGGCTCTTGGAAATATCTTTGGCAGCAACATTGCCAATATCCTTCTGATACTTGGGATAGCAGCCATTATCTGCCCGCTTCCAATTAAACGAAACACGTACTTTTCTGAAATCCCCTTTTCGCTTGTCGCCACATTGCTTGTTGGTTTTCTTGCCAACGCCACATTATTTGAAGGATTAGGAGAAGTGCAACCATCCGTACTCTATCTAAGCAGGTTTGACGGGTTAATTTTACTCTTCTTTTTCTGCCTGTTTATGGGTTACATCTATATTGTTGCCAGACAGAAGAGATCCACCCACGAACTGGAAATAGTCATTGAAGCACCCATCAAAAAATCGATCCTGCTTATTGCAGTTGGTATGATGGGATTGTATTTCGGGGGTGTTTGGGTAGTTGATGGTGCCATTCAGATTGCCCAAGAGTTTGGTATTAGTGAATCATTGATTGGTCTAACTATTGTGGCCATCGGCACCTCACTTCCTGAACTGGTAACATCCATTATTGCTGCATTGAAAAAAAATACAGACATTGCTGTCGGCAATGCGATCGGGTCCAATATTTTCAATTTACTCTGGATTCTAGGTCTTAGCGCATTCATCAAACCCCTGGAATTTAGCGTGATAAACAATTTGGATGTAATGATGATCATTTTTGCAAGCACCTTGCTTATCATAGCCGTAATCATTGGCAAGAAGCCAATCATCAGTCGATGGGAAGGGGGTTACTTCATATTAGCTTATGTGTTGTATATGATTTTTCTTATCAACCGTGGTTGATTTTCAGATTAATTTATTGAAAACATGATTTTTGTCATGTCATAATAATTTTTATTTAATTTATTTGGAATCTTTCTAAATAAAAAATAAGATTGCAACCCTTATTTATAATGATTCTAAATAATTTCTTGTTACAAGTGTTGCATTTCTCCCGAACTGGCTTACATATACTAATACTGCGTATCCTGATTGTGGTTTTGTATGCAGGCAAATTAGCTGCTTCTGCTACCAGTGAAATATCCGGGCAGGTTCAGAACGAACAAGGAGACGGTATACCTGGTGTTCACATTTATATCGAAGACACCCGGTGGGGAACCGTAACCAATGCGAAAGGCTTTTTCCTGCTTGAAAAAATACCGGTGGGGGAATATAAGCTGATAGCAAAAAGCGTTGGATTTGAACCATTTTCATTGCTTATTGAACTTAATGAAAGCCAGGCAGAAATTACTATTCATCTGAAAGCAGCATTTCGAGTATTGAAAGGGTTAACGATCGAAAGTATTTCCATCACCGGTGGTGCAGACAGACTTAATGACATTCCCGGATCGGTACAATTCATATCTCCTAAAGAACTTGCAAAATTCAATTCCAATGATATCATGCAGATATTAAGAAATATTCCCGGGGTGAATTTGCAAGAAGAAGACGGATTTGGGTTACGGCCTAACATCGGATTGCGTGGAACAGGTGTGGAACGGAGTTCCAAAATAACGATTATGGAAGACGGTATACTGATTGCGCCAGCTCCTTATGTGGCACCTTCAGCATACTATTTTCCCTCCGTCGGAAGAATGCAGGGCATCGAAGTGAGGAAGGGCTCTTCGCAAATTAAATATGGCCCCTATACAACAGGAGGTGCAATAAACCTGATCTCAACATCCATACCCGATGATTTTATGGGCAGGGTTCATTTATATGGAGGAAGTTTTGGGAAAAGATCACTGCATGCGTTCGCTGGTGATGCTTCAGAACACGTTGGTTTCATTGTCGAGACCTATCAATCAGCCGCAGAAGGGTTTAAAGAATTAGATAACAACGGCGACACTGGGTTCAAAACAGAAGATTATCTTATGAAGTTCAGAGTCAATGCCAGCGAAGATGCAAACGTATTTCAGGCGCTGATTTTCAGCGCCGGTAAATATAGGGAACGGTCATTTGAAACTTACCTGGGTTTAACGGATATGGATTTCAATGAAAATCCGTTAAGGAGGTATGCCGGGTCGCAAAAAGATGTTATGAATGCAGACCATGGACAACTCTCAGTAACCTACCTTGTGAAACCCTCCGATCAACTCTCCATTTCTGCGACAGCATATAAGACTGATTTTTTCAGAAACTGGTACAAGCTTGATAAAGTTAAATCCACTAATTCATCGGAGTATATTGTCATCGGCGATATTCTGGGTAATCCAGGAATTTATACATCTGAAATGGAAATTCTCAAAGGAACTGATAGCCCGGAGGAAGGGCTTGCCTTAATAGCAAACAACCGGAATTATTATGCAAAAGGGATTCAGTTTCAGGCTAACTGGCTGCTTCCGGACAGAATGCATGATTTCGATCTAGGGCTGCGGATACACCAGGATCAGATAGACCGGTTTCAATGGAGGGATTGGTATAGGATGCAAAACGGAGTAATGATGCTGACACGGGCTGGAATACATGGAACAGAAAGCAACCGGGTAGAAACAGCAGATGCAATTGCTTCTTATATACAATACCGCTTCCAGGTTGCAAATTGGAAACTTTCGCCGGGTATCAGATACGAACATATTGAGATGAACCGGATGGATTATGGGAAAAACGATCCGGACAGAACAGGGAAGGACATTACATTCCGTGAAAATAGGGTGAATGTCTGGATACCGGGAATAGGAATCGAATATGAGATTTCACCGGAATTTAATCTTTTTACAGGAATCCATAAAGGTTTTTCGCCTCCTGGCACAAAGAAAGGAACCAATCCTGAAATAAGCATTAATTATGAAACCGGAGTCAGGTTCAATAGAACCAACCTCGAATTTTCTACGATTTTGTTTTACAATCATTACCAAAATATGCTTGGATCAGATCTCGCGGCTTCAGGCGGAACAGGTGCAGGTGATTTATTTAATGGGGGTGAGGCAAACAGTTCAGGTATTGAAATTAGTATTCAGTACAGATACCTTCCTTACCCAAACTCAATCATATCATTTCCTTTTTCTATGTCATATACGTACACTCATGCAGTGTTTCTAAATGATTTTGAGAGTGAAAATAGTGCCTGGGGTAATGTAAAAGCCGGAGATAATCTGCCCTATATCTCGCCAAACCAACTTGTGATTAATGCGGGCGTGGAACATCCGAAATACTCCTTAAATCTGAGTTCCAGATATGCAAGCCCAATGCGTACCGTAGCCGGACAGGGGCAATTGGATCCTTTCCAGAGTACTGGTAACAGTTTTCTCCTTGATCTGTCGGTAAAGTACAACCTTTCTTGGAGAATTGGATTTTTTGGAAGTGTTCAAAATCTTACCAACAATACCTACATAGTAGCAAGACGGCCAGCAGGCGTCAGACCTGCCATGCCCCGGAATTTTACAGTGGGAATCATGGCAAATTTTTAAGAAACGATCGAATCCAGGGCAATTTTGATTCTGACCGCATTTGTGTAATAATCTAAAATCCATCATTTTATTACCGTTCAGGGAGTGTGCATTCAGGAGCTGATCCTTTATCTATAAATTCTTTTTTAACGTGTGATTATTATATAGATTTATCAGAAATAGACTTTTAACGCATCATTATTAAAAAATCATGACAAGATTTCTGACGCTTTTTATCGTACTATCTAGTTTCAATTGCAGCCCTGCAATACAACAAGTTACGAGCCAACAACGGGACAATAAGCCTGAAAGTATTTCTGAAAAAACAAAAAGTATGCGAAAGTATGAGGGGTTTATCACCTACTATTATGACAGCAAAGAAGACAAGGTATATCTCGAGCTGAAAAATTTTGACCAGGAAATTTTATACATCAGCAGTTTATCAGCAGGAATAGGATCTAACGACATTGGCCTGGACCGGGGACAACTGGGTAGGACCAGAATAATTACATTCAACAGGCGCGGGCCAAAAGTGCTTATGATCCAGCCAAACTATTCATTCAGGGCCATCACTGATAATCCGGATGAAGTACGTGCCGTAAAAGACGCATTTGCCCTGTCTGTGATCTGGGGATTTAATATTGTGGCTGAAGAAAATGGACGCGTACTGCTAGATGCCACTGCATTTTATATCCGCGATGCGCATAATGTATCCGGCAGACTTAAGAATTCAAAGCAGGGGAATTACACACTCGATAATTCCCGCTCGGCTTTTTATCTGGAAAACATGAAGAATTTTCCCAAAAATTCTGAAGTGGAAGTAATACTTACGTATAAAGGCATACCTGAAGGAGGATTTATCAGGAGTGTAACTCCCAGTCCCGATGCGATAACAGTAAGGCAGCATCATTCGTTTGTACAACTTCCGGATAATAATTATATACCACGCAAATTTGATCCACGTGCAGGATTTTCCGGAATATCTTACCAGGATTATGCCACACCGATCCAGGAAGATATCACCAAACGTTATATCGCCCGCCACAGACTCCATAAAAAAGATCCTGCTGCGGCAGTATCCGAACCGGTTGAACCGATCATATATTACCTTGACCGGGGTACCCCTGAACCCATACGGTCTGCACTATTGGATGGGGCTGGATGGTGGAATCAGGCTTTTGAAGCCGCAGGTTATAAAAATGCATTCCAGGTGATGCTGCTTCCGGAGAGCGCCGACCCATTGGACGTAAGATACAATATGATAAACTGGGTGCACCGTTCTACCAGAGGATGGTCTTACGGCAGCTCTGTGAGGGACCCAAGAACCGGAGAGATCATAAAAGGACACGTATTACTAGGTTCATTGCGTGTACGGCAAGACTTTCTTATAGCAGTAGGCCTGCTTGCTCCATATAAAGCAGATGGCACCGTACCGCCGGAAATGCTGGAAATGGCACTTGCACGATTACGGCAACTTGCAGCACATGAAGTTGGCCATACCCTCGGCCTTGCACACAATTATTCTTCCAGTATGGATGGGCGGGCTTCCGTGATGGACTATCCGCATCCGTGGGTGACGATTGATGTTAATGGGGATTTTGACTTTTCACAGGCTTATGATGATAAAATTGGAGCTTGGGATAAGGTATCCATTACCTATGGCTACAAAGATTTTCCTGAGGGTACAAATGAAAACAAAGCGTTGAATGATATTATTACCGATGCCTACCAAACGCAGGGTTTGTCATTCATTTCAGATCAGGATGCACGGCCTCAGGGCGGTGCCCATCCACGGGCACATTTATGGGACAACGGTACCGATGCAGCCGCAGAGTTGGACCGCATAATGAAATTACGGGAGAAAGCGC
>JACZXH010000004.1 GCA_022571715.1 Bacteroidota bacterium
TGGCTGTCCCGCGGGAATAAATGTATCGTGCCACATTTGTACTTCCGACAAAACTGATTGCTTTGATGTCAGGATGATCGAGAATCGCATCAACGGATTCCTTACCTCCATGCACCAGACTTACCAGCCCATCCGGAATATCAAGCTGGTCAATCAATTCGAAGATCTTCATCATGGTCAGAGGTACCTTTTCAGAGGGTTTAATGATCATGCTGTTGCCGCAAGCCAGCGCATAAGGAAGAAACCAGAAGCTGATCATTGCCGGAAAGTTAAATGGCGCAATGCAAGCCGTAACACCTACCGGCTGCCTGATCATAAATTCATCCAGGCCGGAAGCTACATTTTCAGAAAACTCACTTTGAATAAGTATGGGCGCCCCACAGGCCACTTCGATATTTTCAATTGCCCGCTGTATTTCACCCCTAGATTCAGCAAGAGTCTTACCACACTCCTTCGTGATAATTACAGCTAGTTCTTCCTGTATATCTTCGAGCAGTGATTTTAATTGATATAAAGGCTGCACCCGTTTCATCACGGGCACCTCCCGCCAAGCTTCATAAGCGGTTTCGGCAGCAGTTACCGCCTGTTTTATATCGTCCGCTGTGTCCTCCCCGAAGGGTACAAGACATAAAACTTCCTGTGAAGCCGGATTTACAACATCAATTGTCTTTGCAGATCTGCTTTCAGTCCACTTTCCATTGATATAATTCTTTAATTTTTCCATAGCATCATTCAAATATCATTTTCGTCTGATAATTACTATCCAGTTAGCTAAGCAAAATATAGATCAGAAATGTCACAAATACAAGAACAGCCGCCACAGGTTTTGCGTACCGCCAGGGTGTGATATCCACATCGCCTGAGTACTCCGGCTGATAAAAATTGCTGTTCGGATAAAACCAGGATACAAGATACATTACCGCAAGAATCAGTAGAAACTCCATGCCCCATACATGTACAAAATGAATGTCTGTTTTGACAATATATAGCATGAAAATATAAAAAGCCAGACCAGTAAACAATCCTGCCTTAGCCCCGGTTGCTGATATCTTTTTAAGAAAAAAACCTGCAAGCAGAATAGAAGCAATGGGAATAAAAAATATGCCATTGAGTTGTTGGAGCAACTGATATAATCCTTCCGGCGCATTTGCCACCATCGGTGCAGCCACAATGGCGGTAACTGCCAGGATAGCAGATGTCAGTTTCCCAATCCGTACCAGTCTTTTTTCAGTTGCTTCCGGATTGATGTGTCTTTGATAAATACCAATGCTAAATAGTGTAGCGGCGCTGTTCAGCACGCTGTTAAATGTACTCAGTACGGCACCCATAACCACCGCAGCAAAAAAACCTAAGAGGCTTACAGGCAGCACTTTTTTCACTAATTCAGGATATACAGTATCCTGTGCATCATACAACGTGTCTTGAAAATAATAAAAACCTATAACTCCTGGCAAAATGATAATCAGCGGCATCAAAATCTTAAACATGCCGGTAATCAATAGTCCTTTTTGGGCTTCTTTTAGATCTCGTGCACCCAGTACGCGCTGAATGATCGTCTGATTCATCCCCCAGAAATATAACTGGTTAATAATAAGCCCGGTAAACAACACCTCAAACGGTAATACAGAATCGCGGGCCCCTATCACATTAAATTTCTCCGGACTATGATTATATACTTTCACAAGGCCGTCCCAGATGTTATTGTCACCAATCTGCATCAGTGCAAATACGGTAACAAGCAATCCGCCGATCAATAATCCAAAACCATTGATCGTATCGGAGTATGCCACCGCCTTGAGGCCACCGAAAATAGCATACACAGAACCTACAATGCCGATCACAACCACCGAAAGCCAAAGCCCCTCCGGCTTGGTGATTCCGAACAGATCAGATATCTCAAATATACTTTCAATGTTAATAGCTCCGGTATAGAGTACAATCGGCAACAGTGTTACTACAAAAGAAATGATAAGAAACAACGCAACTAATGTGCGGGTAATACGGTCAAACCTATATTCAAGGTATTGTGGAATGGTTGTGAGTCCCATTTTCAGATAGCGTGGTATAAAATAAAGGGCAGCAACCACCAGTGCAAGGGCAGATGTGACTTCCCATGCGATTATAATAAACCCATTCTTATAGGATGATCCGTTCATACCAACCAGGTGCTCGGTTGAAATGTTGGTAAGCAGCATGGAGCCTGCAATCACAATACCCGTAAGGCTTCTGCCCCCGAGAAAATAACCAGCAGACGTATCCAGTTTTTCATGGCGCAGCTTATACCAGGAATAAAATGCTACAAAACCCGTAAATGCAAGAAATGTAATAAGTGTAAACATAGTTCGTGATTCCTGCTGTTTTATATTTCAGTTTTTATACAGCATATTGATACCAACAATTAATAAATCATAGATAAGGTTTTTGTTTCTTTTTATTTTTCTGATACGCATGGAACGCTTTTTTCACAGATTTTATTTTTGAAACTTCGGCTACTGCCACCTCCCACCAGGCATACCCATCCACCTGCTGGTTGCGGTCCACTTCAATATAAATTACGGTTGTGTGATCCACTGACTTTGCTTCTGTCAACGCCGATCTGAATGCTTTTATATCTTCGACCCGTATAACATACGCTCCCATACTGGCTGCATTGGCAGCCAGGTCAACAGGCAGTACCGCACCATCAAGTTGCTTCGTTTTTTTATTCCGGAATTTATAATGCGTCCCGAAACCCTTGCTGCCCAGGGAAGATGATAAGCTACCAATGCTGGCAAAACCATGATTATCGAGCAAAATTATGGTAAGTTTATAACCTTCCTGTATGGAAGTTATGATTTCCTGGGCCAGCATCAGGTAACTGCCATCGCCTACCATCACATAGACTTCACTGTCTGGAGAGGCCATTTTAACACCAAGTCCTCCCGCAATTTCATATCCCATTGTTGAATAGCCGTACTCAAGATGAAAACCTTTTGTGCTTCGCGTTCGCCAGAGTTTATGCAGGTCACCGGGCATACTGCCAGCCGCAGATACCATTATGTCGTTTTCTCCCGAAAATTCATTAACCGCTCCTATAACTTCTCCCTGGCTGACAGGTACTCCGTGATCCAGGTGATATATCTTTTCCACGGTTTTATCCCAGGATTTATTGTAATCATGTGCTTTCCGTGTATGTGATGCCGGAACCTTATAGCCTTTTAATCTCCTTTTTAAATTTTCGAGAATTACACGTGCATCACCAACTAACGGGAGGGCGGCATGTTTGAATGCGTCAAACTCCGTGATATTGATATTGATAAAACTCACGGAAGGATGCTGAAAAGCGGATTTGGATATGGTGGTAAAATCGCTGTATCGGGTTCCGATTCCAATTACCAGATCTGCTTCCCCAGCCATCGCTATTGCACCGGGCGTGCCGGTCACTCCCACTGCCCCAAGATTATGTGGATCGTTGTAATGCAGGGATCCTTTTCCTGCAAATGTCTCTGCTACGGGTATGCCTGTCAGGTTTACAAACTGTTTCAGAATTTTCTCTGCGCCGCTGTAAATCACACCCCCTCCTGCGATAATAATGGGCTTTTTACTTTTTCTGATCCAACCGATTGCTTTGGAAAGCAACTCCCTGTCAGCTTCCGGCCTTGCTATATGCCAGACCCTTTTTTTAAATAAATCAACAGGAAAATCGTGTGCTTCTGCCTGCACATCCTGAGGCATGCTGACGGTAACGGCTCCGGTGTCCGCTTGCGAAGTTAAAATACGCATAGCCTCAGGAAGGCTTGTGATCAGCTGCTCAGGCCGGTTTATTCGGTCCCAGTATTTTGAAACTGGTTTAAAACAGTCGTTTACTGATATATCCTGTGAATGAGACCGCTCGAGTTGTTGTAATACCGGCGCCACATTTCTTTTAGCATAAATATCGCCGGGTAATAACAACACAGGTAGTCGGTTGATGGTGGCCGCAGCCGCTCCCGTGATCATATTGGTAGCGCCGGGACCAATGGAACTTGTACATACAAAGGCACTTAGTCTGTTCTTTATTTTGGCATAAGCGGCAGCGGCATGCACCATTGCCTGTTCGTTTCGTACCTGGAAATAACGTAAATCAGGATACTGTTGCAACGCCTGCCCGATGCCTGCTACGTTGCCATGTCCGAATATTCCAAAACATCCGGCAAAAAACCGGTTTGATATTCCGTCACGCTCAACAAACTGGTTTTGAAGAAACTCAATGGTTGCTTGCGCAACTGTTAATCTCTTGGTTTTCATTTACCTGAGTTCTGAAATTAAAATCCTCCTCTTTCTTCAATAAAAGCCAAAGTAACGTCTAAAACAGGCATAAAATTGGCGCAACCCGATTGCTGCACTACCAATGCACCGCAGGCATTGCCCATTCTGCAGGACTTATACAAATCCCATCCTTTCAGATAGCCATAAATAAAGCCGCCAGCAAATGCGTCGCCCGCACCAAGCACATTTACAACATCCACCGGAAAACCGGGAACATCATTTATATATTCATGCTGCATATAGATACGTGCGCCTTTGGATCCTTTTTTTACAATAAGCGCTTTTATACCGGTTTTTAATATTTTATTGATTGCATCTTCCAGATTTCCCTGAATTTCAGGTCCCGATATCTGCTGATCTGTAATTGTGATCCGTGAAATATCCGTTAAAGTGGCAGCCAGCACCTCCTCTTCCGTTCCAATCGCTATCTCTACTTTAGGTAATATGGCTCTAACCATGATACCAAATGCACGTGGATCGTGCCACTGGTCCGCTCTGAAATCCAGGTCGAACACAACAGGGATGTCGCTGTCAACAGCGGTTTCGGCTGCAAAAAATGCTGCACTTCTACCAGGTTCAACATTCAGTGCTGTGCCGGATATTTCCAGTAACCGGAACTCCGGTATTTTTGCCTGAATTACATCGTCAATATTTACATGGCTGTCCGCAGCATTTTCGCGATAATATACCAGCGGAAATTTATCAGGTGGCTCAATTCCCAGAATCACAGCACTGCTTCTCTTACCTTTAATCTGCCTTACAGATGAGGTAATTACTTTTTCGTTTTTCAGGAAGTTAATGATAAAATCGCCTACTTTATCATCGCCCACGCCTGAAAGCAGTGCCGCTTTCAGGCCCAACCTTCTGCAAGCGACCGCAATATTCAGTGGTGATCCACCCACAAATGCATCAAAGCCTTTAATATCAATGAAATCAGCCCCAATATTCTGTGAATAAAGGTCGATCGATGATCTTCCAAATGTTAATACATCATATTGTTTATCAGACATTTATAATGATTCATTTAATGTTTAAATTCAATATTATATTTTTCATCCGTTCATTTCGACTGTAACTAAAGGCACTCTGTCATCAACTGATTTCCAGGAATCATATATCCACTCATGTTCCGGATCTGTGCTGTAGGCAAGCGATTGATCGCTGCCGGTCAGAAAATTCAGATAATAACAGTTATAGCCATGTTCGGCTACCACAGGATGATATCCGCGTGGTACCATCACAATTTCATTGTTTCTGACACGCATCATTTCATCCAGGCTTCTGTCTTTTGTATAAACCTGTTGTATGGCGTATCCTTCAGGTTTATCAAGTTTATAAAAATATATTTCCTCCAGCCGTGCTTCCACTACCTTCCCCTGTTGATCCAGCACACGCTGATCATGCTTATGTGCCGGAAAAGAACTCCAGTTTCCTGAAGGTGTATAAACTTCAACTGACACAAGCCTGTGACAATCGAACCCGGGCTGTATCAGGCTGTTTATCTGCCGGGTGGCATTGTCTCCTCCCCTTATTTCAATTTCTACTTCTTCAGGCGTTTTAAAGCATGCCGGGTGATCTTCATCCGTTTCACACCAGCCACATGCTATATCAAGTATTTCGCTTTCAGCTGTGATCGAAAAATCCATATTTCGGGACAGGTAAACGGTATGCGCAATCCCTGAAAATACATCTCTCCTTCCATTATGGGTCTTCCAGTTGCCTTTATCCGTTCTGATGGAAAAATTGCCACCAAGCAGTATGATCGCACATTCGTTTTCTCCGGTATTCCAGTTCCAAACCTCGCCCTGTTTCATGAGCCGTGCATTGAAATTAAGAAATTCCCATCCTGCTTCCTCTTTTGTCAATTGCTGATATTCCCCGAAACCTGATCCAGGCTTACTCACCAATGGATATTTATCGTCGCGCTGCATGTTATATGAATTACATTCTGAATTGATTCACTTTTCTAAAATATACATATATAATCAAATGTGCAGATATTTTAATGCATATAGCCTGATAACGGGTACTGTTGTCTTTATTAGTCAAAGGGCCGAAGAGATCGCATAGATTTATATCTAGTATTCCCGGAAAGTTTAACCGCGGAGGTCGCCGAGATTTTTCGCAAAGCACGCTGAGAAAATGATCATAAATGAAATAACAGATATTAAATTCAAAGAGTAGATTATGAGTTATAACTCTACACCCTCAGTGGTTCCTCTGCGTTCTTTGCAGTTTAAAATATATTAAAAGATTTTCGCCCCTTCAAAATTTTTTAACGGTCAGTTACAATGAGAATTTAAAATGCACAACCGGAAGGCAGTGGATCCTGATCTTCAAGAGTGGCAGCAAAGTCTTCCGCAATCTCAAATGCAGTGAAACCTGTTTTTACGGAGCCTTTCATTGCTATTTCGCCCGACCCATAACCAGAAGGATGCATATGTGCCCGTACCATCACAACCGAATCATCCCTGATATTAACCGGGCCACCGCTGCGCGTAAAAGGCTGTTCGTTTACATGGCTGTGCGCTAATATTCTTCGATAAATCAACAGGCCGTCCGTGGATATGACTTCCCACCAATTCGCATATTGCGTACATCCTTTGTCCGGACTTTTCAATGTAATGGCAAACGTATAGTTGTTTTCACTACCTGATACATTTACTGAAACTACATCCGCATAGGTCGTTTCGGTGTTGTCCGATACCGTTGATTTGCAGTTAGCTAATAACAAGAGATACAATACCGACAGATATACCATTTTCATAATGTTTTAAAATGTATGATTACACGTAAGGTATAATTACATCGAGGAAATTAAAACATTAAAATATTGAAAGCTATTTTGATTATCTTTTTTTGAGGTTTAAATCAGGTATTCTTTCTCTTCTTTAAGTGTGATATCTTCGTTATCCAGCAACCTGGTAATAAGTCCTTGTGTTTTTGGTAATTCATACGAAAAATAATAGCGTAGCGTACGGATTTTACTTTCATAAAACAGCACATTTTCTGCATTTTTTTCCAGTAATTTGCATGCAGATATTCCTTGTTTCAGCCATTGCCATCCGATTACCATTAGTCCGCAGAATTCCATAAACAGATTTGCGTCCGCTAAAAACGATTCGGTGCGGCCAGATACGGCTTTGGAAACAAGTTTCTTCAGCACGATTTTATATGATACCACTACTTCTTCAAGAAGCTTTGCATCCGGTTTCAGCCTTTCAAATGCAGCCGATTCCTGTATTGTTGTGCTGATTGCCTGGGCCAGTAATTTTGCTGATCTTCCATCGTTCATAATCATCTTCCTTCCAAGAAGGTCGATAGACTGAATACCGGTTGTGCCCTCATAGATGGTAGCTATACGGATATCCCTGTATAGCTGTTCCAACGGAAAGTCAACGCAATAACCATATCCGCCGAGGCACTGTAACCCATTGCTGACCGACACTATTCCCATTTCTGTCGGGTAGGTTTTTACAATAGGCGTCAGCAGATCAAGGAGCAATTCATACTTTTCCCCCTTTCCGGCTGCAGACAAGTCCATGTACTTTGCACATTCCATAATAAGACTCAAAGAACCTTCAACCACTGCTTTTTGCAAAAACAACATTCTTCTTACATCTGCATGGTGAATAATGGTCACCTGTTTTTCATCCCGGTTTTTGGATCCGGCATGCCTGCCTTGTGGTCTTTCCTGAGCATATTCCAGCGAAGCATAATAGGCAGCAGAGGCAATGGCCGCCCCCATCAGTCCCACACCAATCCGGGCAGCATTCATCATCTGAAACATATACGCCAATCCATTATTTTCTTCACCAACCAGGTATCCCACACAATTATCCTGTTCTCCCATTACCAAATGTGTTGTTACATATCCGTGCTGTCCCATTTTTTCAAATATTCCGGCGGTTATCACATCGTTATCAGCCAGATTACCATCCCGTTCCACCCTCATTTTAGGTACTACAAACAATGAAATCCCTTTTGTGCCTTTGGGTGAGCCATCAATACGAGCAAGTACCAGGTGTACAATATTATCAATACCTTCATAATCACCCCCTGATATAAATATCTTTTGTCCGGTAATTTTATACGTTCCGTCAGACTTGTGTTGTGCACGTGTTGTTATGTACGACAACGAGCTCCCCGCTTGTGGTTCTGTCATGGCCATGGTACCCTGCCATTTTCCGGCCAGCATATTGGTGGCATAGTTCATTTTAAGTTCATCATTTCCAAAAGAATAAATCAACTTGGAGGCACCTGCAGTAAGCATTGCATAACCTATTGCCGGATTATTGGCTGCTGTATAAATAAACTCTGTGGCATAATGCATCATTTGTGGCAACTGCATACCGCCTGATTCGAATGACCGGGTAGCATTTATCCAATCGGATTCGCCCAATTTTCGAAGCACATTGTAAATCTGCGGGTGTACGGTAACTCTACCATCCTCAAAGGCAACCCCTCTGCGGTCCATTTCACTTAAAAATGGAAATAGTTCCCTGTTGCTAAAATCTATTGATGCATCCAGCATCATGTCAATGGTTGCGCTGGTAAATTCTTTGAAATATTCATAATCGAAGAGCTCTTCAATATTATGAACGTCATACAATAAGAATTTCAGGTTATCGAGACTAGCGTATTTTCGGGCCATAGTACAAAAGATATATATTGCATCTTAAAGTATGAAAAAACAGCCGAAACCCAGAATTGTCATTAGAAATTTACTGAAGTTCCTAAATGACAGTCATTCAGTCACTTAGACACATCTCTACAAAATCTAATGACAATTCTAGGTTAAACATGAATTTTACGGTCATCAAGGAAGGTGATAATGGGTTCACTCCATCTTCGGCATTTCATGAACAGAGTGCCAGACATTGCGGGATTTAGCCATTAATAATCATAAGCCAACATTCAACCAAATATGTGCCGTTTTGCTGCCCTTGATAAAAATCTGATCTTTTCTTTAAGCGGAAACCTTCCCAGATTGGTCTTTATCACCCCCTTTGTAAGTCTAGTCTTTTTTGAGTAATCAATATTCACATTTACCAGTACCGGGCTGTCTTCCGATTTTGTGAGGGCTTCGGATATGCCTGTTTCAATTGCTTCATCATTTAAGATATTGACGTATTCTACACCTGTTGCCGTCGCAATTGCCTCCAGATTTATATTACCCAATACCGAACAGGTTTTGCGGTTCATAGGTATTTTCTGGAACTGAGAAATCTGCCCCAGTTCACCGTCACTAAATACGAAGACGATTATATTCGCACCATAGGATTTTGCTGTTATGAGTTCCAGGCCGGTCATCAGAAAAGCCCCGTCTCCCACAATGGCAACCACTTTATTATCCGGATTGCCCAGTTGAACACCAATCGATGCGGGCACACAATACCCCATACAATTAAAATCTGTAGGTGAAATAAAATACCTGGGATGAAACACGGGAAATAATTCTGAAGCAAGAAAGGTATGTTTGCCGTCATCCACGACCATCATGGTGTCTTCAGGCACTTTGGCTCTCAAAGACTTAAAAAAATGGCCCGGCGATACTTTTTCACTATTAAACTCTTTAAGCCATTCTGAAAAATAGGCTTGTTTGTTTTTTTGAATTTCAGCATGGATTAACTCCGCATTACATATTGACTTCCAACCACTAATCTTAATTTCATTAATCAATTTCTTTAATACAATATCTGCATCTCCTGTAATGGCAATTTTTGTTGGATAATTTTTATCAAATACTTCAGGATTTATGTCAATATGAATCAAATTTTCGGGCACTACTACGCCAAAGCTACCGGTGGCGAGCTCTCCAAATCGTACACCAATGGCTAGCATACATTCACAGGCAGCGAATGCTTTTTCAGCTGCAGGCACTGCAGATGGCCCAAACCCTACACCTGTATGCAGTGGGTGATTTTCAGGAAAACTGCTTTTTCCCTGCAATGTGGTGGAAACGGGCGCATTCAGCATATCAGCCAGTTCTTTTAATGCTTCAGTGGCATGAACAGCCCCCCAACCTGCATAAATACATGGAATCGATGATTTCATAAGCATATCCGCTGCCTCACGGATCAGATCCTCATCGGGTTCGGGAGATGTAGCGGTAAAACTGTATAAAGGCAAATCCGGGACTTCTCCCTGAAATAGTTGTAAATCAACGGGTAATTCAATAAAAACCGGACCGGGTTCTCCCGAAACAGCGATATCATATGCATCATATATTGCTGGGATGATATCACGATGATGTTGTATCAGTGTATATTTTTTAACAACCGCCCTGACAAGTTTTTCCTGATCCAACTGATGTAGCTGATATTGCTTATCCGTATCCCGCCTGATACCGCCAGAGATGATCAACATGGGTATGCCGTCAAGAAAAGCCTCCCCTATCCCGCTCATTGCGTGGGTTGTGCCGGCGGCCGGTACAATGGCGAGCGTACCTATGGAACCGGAGGTCCGTGATACCGCATCGGCCATAAAAGCCGCAGGCCCTTCGTGGGTAACCAACACCGGCTGGATCTTCTCTGATTTGTTTAATTCATCATAAATCTCGGTATTATGCACCCCCGGAATACCAAATGTAAACCGGACGCCAATCTGCTCCAGTGCGTATCTGGCCAGATATGCTCCTGATTTTTTCATGATTCTTACCCTTTTACAACAGCCCTCGCCGCCAGCCTGCCATTTAAGACACAACCACCAAGAAATGTACCCTCCAGCGAACGTATGCCGTGCATTCCCCCACCTCCAAAACCGGCAGCTTCGCCAATGGCATATAAGCCCGGAATATACGCAGTTTTTGTCAATACCCTGCAATCAAGATCGGTCTGGATTCCTCCAAGGCTTTTACGTGACAAAATAAATTCACGGATTGCAATTAAAGGAAGAGCATCCTTATCATATATCTTCTGAAACCTGCAAGTACGGATCCGGTCTCCACGGTTTTGCCTTACAAGATTAATCTTACGAAGTTGTTCGTCACTGTGAAAATCACCTTTTTCGATTTCAGCGTCGTATGCCAATATTGCCCTGGTAAACTTATCGCCATCAATGTAATTGTTGCCAGTGAGGTTATTCATTTTCAAAACTAATTTTTCAATCGTATCGGCGACTACAAAATCAGCATTTTCACTAATGAATTCATTTACAAGAGCCTTGTTGCCGAAAAGGCTGTCTTTTAAAAATCTGAATATATCCTTGTTGCGAATCGCGGTATTATATTCTGATCCGGAAACAGCTAACTCTTTTACGGCAATTTTGATATTAAGTACCTGCCACGAATATTGCTCCTGCTGATGACATATACGCTCTACAAGGTACCGTGTATCGAAACCTGAAACCAACGGAGGCATAAATCGTACGCCTCTTGCATTGAACCATAGCGCCGATTTTGGTGGGATCAGGCTCAACCCGTGGTTGGGTTTCTGGGGTTTGTGGTGATGTACGCCAGCAGCATACAACCACATCTTATCCAGATGTGTCACTTCTGCTCCCAAGGCATTATGCACTATCTCGTGCAGATCACCGGTAGCATACTGATGCGATCCGTTGAGAATAATCTCCGGAGGTGTTCCCATTTTAGCATCCCAGTTTTCTTTTACTTTTTTAATACTGCCTCCGATCCCTCCTGTTGCAATTATCACGAATTCCGAATCAATCTGGAAAGCGTTTCCATTCGTTTCATTAATGCCCGAAACTCCGTTCACAGTACCATTCGATACTTCTATATCAGTGACTTTATGTCTGAAAAGATTTGTTATACCGGCATTTTTCTCGTGGTGAGACAATCGGTTTATCAACGTTTTGATCAGACCATATCCCGTACCCCAAACCATATGAAAACGCGGCACGGAATTTCCTGGCTGTTCAAGTCCTCGTTCCACCCAGTGTACGATCGGGAAAAACCTAATCCCGAGTTTACGAAGCCACACATACACCTCCTCCTTACATAAATTTACATATTGTTCGGCCCATAATACCGGCCATTTGTCATTTTCCATAAATCCGGCATAAGAATGCCAGTCTTTCAATGCAAGTTCTATGCTGTCTTTAAACCCGGAAAACTTTTGTTGAGGTGTATCTACAAAAAACATACCACCAAACGATTCTTTGGCAAGGCCGCCAAAGCGTTCGGGTACATCGCGGTCAATGAGAATGACTTTCTTGTTATTTTCAAGCAACTCATAAGCTGCTACAATTCCAGCCAGGCCACCACCAACAACGACGATGTCGGTTTTATAAATAGTTTCTTGCATTTGCAATATAATATCGGAATAAATATATAATGACTTTCATAACAGCATAATTATTTTATTTTTATTAAATGGTTTTCATTTCCAGGCAGGTCTTTTCCATCTGATAACTTGAAATAAACCAGAAACAGATATAAAATATTCTAAATAAATAAACAAATTAATTGACCGGTTTGTTTTTTGATTCATGAAGATACATCTGATATTGTAATGCACTATGAAAAGTAATGCTATTGATCTTGTAAACCGAGACCTTTTTATATGCAGGAGCACATGGATATGGTTACCGATTCGGTTGAAGCCGTACATGTAGAACTGAGAAAAATCAATGGCTTAAAATAACTTATGAACTCCGGAATCTCTGGTTGAGTAAGCGAAGTTCGATAAATTGTAGAACAGGAAATAATGTTTTGAATTGCCCTTAAAAGACATTATTATATATACTTGCAATAGGTTAACTATTTGTCTTGTTAATTGATTCATATGAATGCATATGAGTATATAAAAATAGGTAAAAGATATAAATGTATTTACTTTTTTTGCCTTGCAATGTTTGCTTCTGTTTCTGATGCAGTTAGCCAAAAACATAAATTAGTTGACAGCCTGGAAAGTCTGATCAATAAAATACATATTCCCATGCCATTAACTTACGGCGATTCCACCATTTTCAGTTATAGTTTTGTTCATACAGGTTGTCTTTGTGCCATGTCCAAAGTCAGTACAAGTAATTCAGATAAGATGAATCATATAATCACCTATTCCTTTGACCTTTCAGGTTTTGAGAATGGCATGATACTGATTGATAAACCTGATGACGAATATTTTAATCCGATAAAGGAAGACATTTGGACTGTGCAGATTGGAATAGCTGATATAATGGTACAAAACACGGATTGGGGGCAACGTCAGACAAAAAGCAGTTATTTTAATTTGTTTGTAGACCTTGAAAACCGGGATAAAATAATCAACGCAATCAAAAATGCAATTGAGGGATGTGGAGGAAGCATCGATAATATTACCTACCTGGTAAAATAATGGCTGAATAGATACAAGACGAGCAATTGTAGCGGATCGAATCATTCGATCTGGCTAGCGTATTTTTTGTAGAACGAAACATTAATGGGCCGTTATCCTACCAGGAACTGGAACAAGTCCGATTTTTCATTGAGGTATTCCCCCATAAATCCGTTTTTCCTGATTCGGTCCATCAGCGGCGCGAAATCCTTCCTGGATTTTAATTCAATACCTACTACAGCTGGTCCTTGCTCACGGTTATGCTTTTTAAAATATTCGAAATGCGTAATGTCGTCATCCGGTCCGAGAATGTCCACAACGAATTGTTTTAATGCCCCGGCACGTTGAGGAAACCGAATAATAAAATAATGTTTCAGCCCTTCATACAGCAAGGCTCTTTCCTTGATCTCCTCGAGGCGTGATATATCGTTGTTACTTCCACTTACAATGCAAATTACATTTTTTCCTTTTATTTCTTTTTCATACAAGGGTAATGCTGCCAGGCTTAAAGCTCCAGCCGGTTCAGCAACTATAGCGTCATTATTATAAAGTAAAAGCATATTGGAGCATACAAGTCCTTCCGGAACCGTGATCATGTCATCCAAATAATCCTTACAGATTTCAAAGGTGATTTCTCCGACACGTTTTACAGCAGCACCGTCAATAAAGGAGTCTATTTTCTTTAAAGTGGTCACACTTCCACCATGAATGGCTGTTTTCATTGAAGGTGCACCTTCGGGTTCAACGCCCACAATCTTTGTTTCAGGGCTTAACTCCCGGAATACCGTTATGATCCCTGAGGCAAGTCCTCCCCCACCCACAGGTACAAACAAATAATCAACCGGTTGGTTGATATCTTCAAGAATTTCAAGCGCAACAGTACCCTGTCCTTCGATAATCTCAGGATCGTCAAATGGGTGAATAAAAGTACTATTATTGGTTTTACAATAGGTTATGGCATCATTACTGCAATCATCAAACAAGTCGCCTGTCAGGATAATATCCACATATTTTCTTCCGAATGTTTCTACCTGCCGGATTTTTTGCCTGGGGGTAGTGGACGGCATAAATATACTCCCCTTAATTCGCAGTTTATGACACGAAAATGCTACGCCTTGGGCATGATTTCCTGCGCTGGCGCATACGACTCCATTTTTAAGTTCCGATCCGGATAGCATGCACATTTTGTTATAGGCTCCTCGTATTTTATAGGACCGTACTACCTGAAGATCCTCCCTTTTTAACCATATCTGGGCCTGCCAGGTTTCTGATAAGTTTTTGTTCTTTATCAGTGGTGTATGATTTACTATATCTCTGATGTTTTCACTGGCTTTTATGACCCCCAAAAATGAAGGTAGCATTGAAACTGAAGTTGACATATCCGATTTGTTGTTAAATAATTATAACTCCTAATATTAAAAAAGCCCTGCTCGTTATGAGAAGGGCTTTTTGATTTATTATTACATTATCCTCCTCATTCAGCATCTTTTATGCATAATGTAGATTAATGAATGAATAATAATGATATTATTGGCTTTCATAATTTTTAAAAGAAAGCAAAGCTAACGATAGTGGTCCAACATTCAAATTTTATATTACTTTCATCAAAAGAATGGCATTCCAGGCCCTGAACTGTTTTACCAAACAAAAACAAATTATGCCCGATAAAACTCAATTTGATTTATTTGAGGGTTTTAAAATCAGAACATCACCGGATGTTGTTCTGATCTCTTCTTGATCCATCATCTGTTTCCTGAATTTTCCATCAATAAACATCTGTGCCTGATCTTTATAGTGCGGACTAAATGGATTTCCGCTTTGTCCTGTAGGCAATATACTGAATGAATTTTCGATATCGGAAAAATCAATTACCCGACGGGTAGAGGGGCCTGCAATTACCATATATTTTCCACTCCCGGTAAAGGTGAACATCAGGTTATTAAGCAATGATGATGAAGATCCGGTATGGTAAGGTCCTACATTAAAAAAAAATTTAAGAGCAGCGACAGTACCCAGGGCATGGTTATGTTCGAGAGTGTGCACATCTTCCCACTTCCATAGTGACGGATCTGCGCCAAGCTGCTTTTCAAGTTCATCCGCCGATCTGCTGAATGCCTTATTGAAAATAATTGTACGTGTTTCATTTTTATCCGTGTGCACATTGTTCCACCAGACCGAACTGTCATTTCTAATAAAACCGGCGACACTGCGCTTAAGCAAATGTGTACCCAGAAAATCCCTGAATGCTTCTTTCCCGAGTTCGTCTTCCATAGCCAGTTTGAGAATGGTATAAACCAATTTGTTATAGATTACAGGTGCCGTATCACTTGTGTTGTGTGAGCCCTCCCACCCTGCCAAAATCCGGTACATAATTTCTTCCGTTTCACCAACCGGATTGATCACAGAAACCATCTCCTTTGCCAGAAGCGGCGTCACAGGCGAAGTATTGTCCAGCAGCATGGCCTTAAAGTAATCTGAATCCAACTTTTCTTTGGCCTCCAGTAACTGAACGATTCGCTTTGCCCGGTCTTCCGGGAGGTAGTAACCGGGATATAACTGATTATTGATCGTATCCGGCTGGTTATTGGCGCTGTACACATAGTGCCATGGCGGGTTTTCGGCCTGGGGATTCTGCGAAAAGTCCAGGTATCCAATGGGTTCATCTGCACCCGATGATCCGTTCAAAATCAATTTGGGATTAACATGAGGAGGCCATACCGGTAATTTGGCCGACGCCCACCAGGCTATATTTCCCTGCTTATCACCATACATTACATTCAGACCCGGTGCATGTATTTTCGAGGCTGCTAATCTTACCTCATCGATATGGCTTGCATGATTAAATTCATAATTGATCTCGAGCAATTTGCTAGGGAACCGTGTATAGATCCACCACATCGATATAACAGATAATGAATCAGTGTTTTGCAAAACGTCAGTTACGACAGGGCCATGAACAGATGATCTCACAGTGATGCTTATATTAGTCGAATCCTTAATAAGGATATGTTCCTCCCTTTCATCAAACTGCAGCCATTCATTTTTATACAGGTATTGGTTTGGGCGATCCGGGTCAGTTTGTTCTCTGTAAAAGTTAATGTCGTCATTTTCAAACATGGTAAGCCCAATAGCAATGGTGCGACTATGGCCGATAATAGCAAAAGGCTGCAAAGCAAGATGATAGCCATAAAATTCCCATGCTGGGGTGATCAGGTGCGCCTCGTACCAGATGGTAGGTTGTGCAAACCCAATGTGAGGATCATTTGCAAAGATCACCGACCCTGATTTTGATTTTTCAGGTCCCACAATCCAACTATTGCTTCCGATCCACACCGGAACAGGTAGTGTTTCCATCACAGAAGAAGTTAAGCCAGCAATTTGCTCTGCTTCGGAATGAAACGGATAATTTTTTATGAGTGTTGATTCCGGCGTTACACTAATGTTCAGGTCATTGAGATACGTTGTTCCATACTCGGCAGCTATCTTGCTTAGTAGCGGATCAGTGCGATGTGCCATGGCAAAACTAAACGCCAGATAACCCATGACGTTGTGCATGTCAAGTAAGCTGAAAGGGGTTTTTTCCAGGCCGATAAGGAGATATTCTACCGGCACCGGGCCTTTGGCTATAAACTGATTGATGCCATCCAGATACGCCTGGCTTCCACTTAATTCGGGCGAATCTCCCTTTGCAAGTAGTTCTTTTACAGTCTGTTCCGAATACCCATTGATACCCAATGTTCTGAAAAAGATATCTGTTTTGAGCAGGTCTTTCCCGAATATTTCAGCAAGCCTGCCCGGAGAAATCCGACGCATCAGTTCCATTTGCCAGAGACGATCCTGGGCATGCACATACCCCAGTGCACGATATGCATCTTCTTCATTTTGGGCATAAATGTGCGGGATGCCGTATGTATCGTAATACACATTAACTTCTTCCTGAAGACCTTTTAATGTCAATTCCCCGCTATATTGAGGTTTGAGTAACTGAATGAAAAGATAGCCGCCTGCTGAAAGAATGAGCACAATAGCAACAAGTACAATGAGAATGATTTTAAATACCTTCATGGATTATGTAAATCAAACGTGCCCAAACGATATTAATTCCGGTAAGATAAAGTAATTTACCAAATGCAACCAACTTTTCATGTACAATAAGCCGTAATAAAATCCTTTAAAAGCATGGTATAAAACTTACCTCAGGAAGAGATGTTTATGATCAGATCTTTTAATTTTTGAAAGTCGTTTTCCAGCGAAATTTTTTCTGGTTTATTTCCAGATATATCTTGTGGAATTGCGATCAATGGCAATGCTTTTTTCACTGTTTCGGCAAATTTTTTCGGATGGGCCGTTTCAAGAAATATTCCACTACCTGAGCCGAATTCCTCCTTATTATTGTTAAGAAATTCACGCAATGCAAGATAACTCACAGCCCCATGTGGATCTAACAGATAGTTTGTCTTCCTGTAAACATCACGAATGGCCCGAATCGTATTTTCATCGCTGAAGCTGAAGCTTTGGATATCTGCCCTGATCGGCTCCAGATCATTTCCGTACAAATACATCAGTCTTTCATAATTACTCGGGGCGCCTACATCCATCGCATTCGAAACAGTGGTAACAGATGGTTTTGTTTCATATATCCCAGTTTGAATATAATCCGTTATCACCCGGTTTCGGTTGGTGGCTGCCACAAACTTCCTTACAGGAAGTCCCATTTTTTTGGCCAGTACACCGGCCGTCAGGTTGCCCAGATTTCCGGTAGGTACTGAAATTACAAGTTCTGCATCAGGATCGTATTGTTTATATGCCAGAAAATAATATACACTTTGTGCGATCCACCTGGCAATATTTATAGAATTAGCACTTGTAAGCGTCACTTTTTTATTTAATTCTTTGTCAGCAAAAGCCGTTTTCACCAGCTGCTGGCAATCGTCAAAAGCAGCATTTACCTCAATAACAGAAATATTGTCTCCAAGCGTCGTCATCTGGCTTTCCTGAAATTTACTAACACCCCCTTCGGGAAATAAAATTATGACCCTGATACCCGGCATTTTCCATAATCCGCTTGCAACAGCACTGCCCGTATCCCCTGAAGTAGCGACCAAAACCGTAAGCAGTTCTGAAGTTTCCTTGAAACGGTAAATACAACGTGCCAGAAAACGCGCGCCCACATCTTTGAAGGATAAAGTGGGGCCATGAAATAACTCAAGGCTCCAAATTCCTTCGTCAACCATTATTAATGGGATTTCAAAATCAAATATATCAAGAATCAAACGGGATAAATCAGCTGGAGCTATATCATCACTGACAAAAGCGCTAATTATATGTTCAGCGATTTCATGGTTATCAATACTTTTCAACGACTGAATAAAATCTATGTCCAGCCGGGGTATTTCAACGGGTACATACAATCCATTATCAGGCGCCAGTCCTTTTATAGTTGCCTCCCTGAATGAAACCATGCTCCGGTCACCCCTAGTGCTGATATATTTCAATGGTCTCGTATATTAAATTTTCGTATTCTTTTATTATCAAGGTAATGATTTGTGATTTGATATTGTATTTCCTCCTCCTGTACGTTGTTAATTGCACTATTAAAACAATTATTCGGTCAAAAATCAAATGTCTTTACTTCATGCGCACCTGTATTATTTACCGGGCTTATAAACGCAGAATAGGCCATACCAGTACCTGTATAGGCCTCTCCCAATGCGTTTTTAACCTCCAGCGCAGTTTTTTTGCCTTTGGTCAGTGCAAACACAGCAGGCCCTGAACCTGATATGCCAAATCCAATCGCATCCATTTTTAGCGCAGCTTGTCTTAAATCGTCAAAACCAGGTATCAATCGCGAACGTACAGGTTCGGCAATCAGGTCTTCCATCGAGCGACTCATAAGCTCGTAATCACTCCGGTATATTCCTGCCACAAAAGCTGCCAGGTTTGCCCATTGCTGTTTTGCGGTTGAAAGCGCAATTTCCGGGCTTAACATTTGCCTTGCATCACGGGTGTTTATTACAAAATCCGGTGTCAACACCACGGCATACAAATCGACTGGTACCGGTAGTGAAATTACATCAAGAGTGTCATGGTTCCTCACCAGTGTAATACCCCCCAGCAGGCAAGGCGATATGTTGTCGGCATGTCGCGAACCGCTTGCAACCTGTTCTCCTTCCACAGAAAATTCAAGCAACTCCCTTGTTTTAAAGGGTTTGCCAAGGAGTATATTTACTGCACAGGCTGTTGCCACTGAACTGGCCGAACTGCTGCCCAGACCGCTCCCTGCTTTTATGCCTTTATTAATCCGTATGTCAATGCCGTTATTCCTGCCTGTTTGATTCATCATTTTGTTTGCCACCACACCGCAAACATTCAAATTGGTATCAACCGAAAGGCTGCTGTCGCCTAAAATCTTTGTAATTTTTATATCACCATGATCTGCAAACATGACCTCTACAATGTCTCCCAAACCTTTCAGGGCGAGTCCCAACACGTCAAATCCACAGGAAATGTTGCCAATGGTAGCCGGAGCAAACGCACATATCTTCGTGTTCATATCATTTTATTCCGTTATTCACGATACGCATTACATCTGAAAAAATACCTGAAGCGGTTATTTCAGCACCGGCACCAGGGCCTTTGATAACCAAAGGCTGTCCGGAGTACCGTGAAGTATTTATCGCTACAATATTGTCTTTTCCTTCAATATTATAAAATGGATGATCCATTGAAATTTCCTGCAGGCCGATTGCTGCTTTTCCGTGATTTAAGCTGGCCACAAACCGGAGTTTTTTTCCTTTTTCTGCCGATTTAGTATATATGGATTTAAAGTGTTCCTCATATTTTTCCAATTCTGCCATCAGATCCATTTTCTTTTTCTCTCCGAAATTTGCAGGAAGTATAGACTCAAAAGCGACGTCTTCCAATTCTATCTTGTATCCAGCCTCCCTAGATAGAATTAGTATTTTCCGTATTACATCCACACCGTTTAAATCAATCAGCGGGTCAGGCTCTGTCAGACCTTCATCTCTTGCCGTCTGCACAACTTCACTGAATGTATGGCTTGTATCATAATTGTTAAAAATAAAATTAAGGCTTCCGGACAGCACTGCCTCAATTTTTTCAATGCGATCACCGCTTACTATGAGATCGTTGATGGTATTTATTACCGGAAGGGCTGCCCCAACACAGGTTTCATACCGTAGCTGCATATTACGCTTTTTCGCCAGACGTTTCAGACCAGCATACCTGGCATATGTGTCACCTGGCGCTATTTTATTACACGTAACAATAGAAACACTTGCCTCCAGCACCTGCTCATACAATCCGGCAACGTTGGGGCTGGCCGTGATATCAATGAATATACTGTTGCGGAGGTTAAACGTCTTCATTGTCCTGACAAACCGTGCTAAGTCAGTCTTGAGCCTAGCATGGCTAAGTAATGATTCACAATTTTCAAGGGCAATACCTTCATCATCCAACAGCATTTTCCGGCTATTGGCAATACCGGCAAGCTTAAACTCAATTCTTTCATCATTTTTCATAAAGGAATATTGTCCCTGTAAAATTTGCAGAAACTCCTTCCCGACATTTCCCGTGCCGATCACAAAAAGATGAATGGTCTTTCTGGCTTCTGTAAAAAACCCTTCGTGTAATACATTTATTGCCTTTTTTTCATTGACTTCATCCACAACAATTGAGATATTCCGTTCTGACGAGCCCTGTGCAATAGCCTTTACGTTTACACCATTTTCGCCCAGGGCGCTGAAAGCCTTACCACTTATACCGGGCTGATATTTCATTTTATCTCCTACCAGCGCAACGATCGAAAGGTTATCTTCATGTTGTACGGTATTTATTAATCCACGGCTAATTTCATATACAAATGCCTTATTGATTGCCGCTACTGCTTTTTTCCTATCGAATGACAGGATGCCTATACATATAGTGTACTCCGAACAAGATTGCGAAATCAATACCACATTTATTTTAGCTTGCGATAGTGCACCGAAAACTTTTTCGGAATAGCCGGATATACCCATCATCCCAACTCCGGATACGGTTAGCAAAGTAATATTACTTAATCCGGAAATGCCAACCACATAGTTTTTATTGCCATCCGCAATTTTGTCAAATATCCTGGTCCCGGTTTTATCCGGACGAAACGTGTTTTTCAGTAATAATGGTATTTTTTTATTCAAAACCGGCTGTATGGCCATCGGAAAAAGCACTTTGGCGCCGAAGTGTGATAGTTCGAGCGCTTCGTTATAGGATAGCTCCGGAATGGTTGCTGCTTCTTTGATCATATTCGGGTTTCCGGTAAGCATGCCATCTACATCACTCCAGATTTCAAGCCGCCGGGCATCCAACGCCGAGGCAAGAATGGCTGCGGTATAATCAGAGCCTCCAAAGCCCAGTGTTGTGGTTTTACCCTCTTTCGTTGAGGCGATAAATCCGGGTAGTACGTATGTATTTCGTTTGTTAATAGACTTTTCTATGAGCTGGTTGGTTATGCCGAAATCCACTTTCCCGAACAAGTAGGACTCATCAGTAATAATGATCTTTCTTGAATCCACAAACCTGGCTTTTATAGAATGTTCCCGAAGCACCTCGGTAAGTATAAATGCCGACAACAATTCGCCGAAGCTGAGAACCTTCGCTTTGGAGCGATCCGAAAGCTCCTTTATAAGAGAAATTCCCGAACAAAAGTATTCCAGTTCATTCAGATAATCCATAGATACTGCAAGCACTTCCTTTTGCCTTGCTCGGGGAATCAGCGCTTTTATGGCATTCAGATGCCTGTCTTTGAATTGAGTAAATATCTTTTTGTAGTCTCCATCCAGTGCATGTGCGGCAAGTTCCTGAAGCTGAGCCGTGCAGCCTCCAAAAGCTGAAACAATAACCACCAGGGGCTCATCATACCGGATGATTATGTCTTTGACTTTTAACATATTTTTCGGTGTGGTAATACTGCTGCCACCAAACTTGATTACTATCATTTATAAATAATTTTTTATAACATATATTAAATTGAATGATTCAGTGGATTGCGATGGTCATTCCCACCTGGAACTTAGAAAGTTTATTTTGAATAAAATAAAAGCCTCGCTATGAAATCTTTCGCATACGCAGGCTTTTGGGCGTTACTTCCAGATATTCATCATCTTTGATGTATTCCATTGCCTCTTCGAGAGAGAAATCAATTTTAGGTGCGATCTTTGCGCTCTCGTCTGAGCCTGCTGCACGCATGTTCGTAAGTTTTTTTCCTTTAATAAGATTTACCTCCAGGTCATTATCCCTTGTGTACTCACCTACAACTTGCCCTTTGTATAATCGCTCACCCGGTGCTACAAAAAAACGTCCCCTGTCCTGCAACCTGTCAAGAGCGAAAGCTGTAACCTGCCCGGCCTCCATAGATACGAGTGATCCTTTGCTACGTTTGGGCAGCTCACCCTTATGACGTTCAAAGCTGCGAAACCGGTGCGTCATCACTGCTTCTCCGGAGGTAGCGGTAAGAATATTATTGCGGAGCCCGATCAGCCCTCTTGTGGGAATATCAAATTCAAGATGCTGTAAGTCGCCTTTGGGCTCCATTACAAGGAGTTCGCCTTTTCGCTGGGCAACAAGTTCAATGGCTTTACCAGAGAATTGTTCCGGCACATCAATAACAAGTGTTTCATGCGGTTCGAATACAACGCCTTCAATTTCTTTTTTTATTACATGAGGACACCCCACCTGCAATTCATACCCCTCACGACGCATGGTTTCGATCAAAATGGATAGATGCAACACCCCCCTGCCATAAACAATAAATTTGTCTTCCGCATCGGTTGTTTCTACCCGCATCGCCAGGTTTTTTTCGATTTCTTTAAACAACCTATCCCTTAACTGCCTAGAGGTCACATATTTACCTTCTTTACCAAAAAACGGTGAGTTGTTGATTGTAAAAAGCATACTCATAGTAGGCTCATCCACCTCAATTCTTGGTAAAGCTTCCGGGCTGTCAATGTCTGCAATTGTGTCACCAATTTCAAAATTATCTATTCCTGTTATTGCACAAAGATCGCCGCTTCTTACGCTTTTTTCTTTTTCTCTTCCAAGTCCTACAAATACATGCAATTCTTTTATACGTACCTTTATATTAATCTCATCTCGCTTGCATAACATGTATTCTTTTCCTTCTACGAGGTTACCCCTGAATATGCGTCCAATGGCTATTCGGCCAGTAAAATTTGAATAATCAAGCGAAGTGATCTGCATCTGTGGCGTTCCATCGCGGTACGGCGCTTCCGGAATCACCTGAAGGATAGTATCTAATAAAGTGGTAATATCTGTTGTGGGTTGTTTCCAGTCTTTACTCATCCATCCATACTTGGATGAACCGTAAACAGTTTCAAAATCAAGTTGTTCTTCGCTTGCGTCGAGGTTATACATCAGATCGAAGACCGCTTCGTGCACATCATCCGGACGGCAATTTTCTTTATCCACTTTGTTTACCACTACAATAGGCTTCAAACCAAGTTTAATAGCCTTTCCAAGTACAAAACGCGTCTGAGGCATGGGACCTTCAAAGGCATCCACCAGCAATAGTACGCCATCAGCCATATTGAGAACCCGTTCCACTTCGCCACCGAAATCGGCGTGACCCGGTGTATCAATAATATTGATTTTTACATCCTTGTATTGAACAGAAACATTTTTTGAAAGAATCGTAATTCCCCGCTCCTTTTCCAGTTCATTGCTGTCGAGGATTAACTCCCCATGATCTTTGTGTTGATCTAGAGTCTTGCACTGATAAATTATTTTATCAACCAGTGTTGTCTTGCCATGATCGACGTGCGCTATAATAGCTATATTCCTGATTGACTGCATGTTATGTAATTGTTGTATGCTGCTGTATTTTGAAGGTTCAAAGGTACGATTCTTTTATATAGAAGTAAAAACAAGGTTACAATCTGCTTCCCACAAAAATTTACAATAGGTTTTTCAATTATTACTGATATGCATTTCAGTACACCCGGTGGAATAAATATATTTGGTTGCGAAATGGTATTTTAAACTGCTGGTAACCGAGGCTGTATATTAACTGTTTCAGCGCCTGAATTTCGCCTGCTTCCCACACCAAAATTCCATCAATAAAAAACGGATTATCTTTAATTTGTCCCCCATCCTTAGAACGGCCTATCGTAGCCGTTTTGAGGCCGAAAAAATGTAGTATTTGATTATTTTCTGTTTTTAATGCACGTATTTGATCAACAACCGGTTTTCCATTCCCATTGTTTCCATTGCTGAAAATGTGTACCAGATAACAGGAAGAACCGGCATATTTCCCGGATTTTCCCACTGGATCCGGCCCGTTGTCAACCCGTCTTGTAAAGCCGAAAACGAAATCTGTTACCGCATTGATGCGAAGTAAACTTTTTAGCAGGAATATTTTACTCGATAGCATGGAGAGAAAACTCTCCGCATCGGGATACCGCACGATAAGCAGATTATCACGGTCAAGTTCAGGTAATCCTTCCCATTTTTCCTTTAAGACACCCTTGAAATGTATCCTGCCACCCACCTTCCGTACATGCGGATAAGCGAGTATCCCGTAAAGGTTATACAACCACGACCGTTTCAGATCAAACCAGTTAACAGCATAAATAGGTTGACCCAAATCTGACTCATGGTCAGTGGCTGATGGAGTAATATGTATTTTCGTGCCGGAACCTATCCTGACTGAGTTGGTTACACTACTCATTGTGATTGGTTTATTACCAAAACAAAAAACATCGAATTATATTAAGAAACAATTATTCAAGTTGATACATTTTACTTGAAATATCAAAATGAACGTTTGCAATGAACCAAATCCTGTTTAATTCCATTACATTAATGAGAATCATGACATTCAAAGTTTTTTTCTAACTTCCATGGTTAAATTCGCAAGAAATGTCTGAAAACACCCATATCCATTACCGTACGTGCAACCTATGCGAGGCCATGTGTGGTCTCGAAATCACGTACCGTAACGGTGAAATCCTATCAATCAAAGGTGACAAGGAAGACCCGTTCAGTAAGGGATATATTTGTCCTAAAGCGGTTGCCCTGCAGGATGTGTATTGCGATCCGGACCGACTGAGAAAACCCGTTAGGAAAACAAATAACGGCTGGGAGGAAATATCCTGGAAGAATGCATTTGACCTGGTTGAATCAGGACTGAAGGACATTCAAAAGAAATACGGCAATGATGCTATTGCTATTTACCAGGGCAATCCGTCTGTCCACAGTATTGGTATGATGCTATTTTCTTCTACTTTTTTTAAAGCATTACGCACAAAAAACCGATTTTCTGCCACCTCCGTTGACCAGCTTCCGCATCATTTTGCATCTCAATTTATGTTCGGGCATTCATTTTTACTGCCCGTACCTGACATCAACCGGACGCAATATTTTTTAGTGCTTGGAGCTAACCCGATTGCATCAAACGGCAGTATCATGTCGGCAGCAGGTATGCCTGAAAAAATCAACCTGCTACAGGCACGTGGTGGCAAAATGATAGTGGTTGACCCTAGATATACGGAAACAGCCCTGAAAGCAGATCGCCATATTTTTATAAAACCCGGTACAGATGTGTTTTTTCTTGCCGCAATTTTACATGTGTTTTTTAATAACGGACTGACTAAGCAGGGACATTTTCCGAAGTGGATAACAGGTGAAGAAAAGTTGAAAGGCATATTTGATCGTTTCAGCCCGGAGCGTGTGGCAAAGATTACAGGAATACCTGCACAGACAATTACAACCACCGCATTTGAATTTTCTGCAGCTTCATCGGCAGTATGTTACGGCAGGATTGGCGTATCCACGCAGCAACATGGCACATTGTGCCAATGGCTGATTAATCTGATCAACATTGTAACCGGTAATTTTGACCGTCCGGGAGGCGCCATGTTTTCCAATCCAGCTATTGACGTGATTAAATACAGTGCGCCCAAAGGCACCATGGACAAATACAACCGTTGGCAAAGCAGGGTGCGGAGATATCCGGAATTTGGCGGGCAGCTTCCGGTGGCAGCGCTTGCTGAGGAATGCCTTACACCCGGAGATGGACAAATCAAAGCACTGGTTACGTCTGCAGGCAACCCGGTTCTCTCCACACCCAATGGGAGACAACTTGAGATGGCGCTCACTTCGCTTGACTTTATGGTATCGATTGATATTTATATAAACGAAACCACCCGGTTCGCTGATATTATTTTACCTCCGACAACCGGTCTTGAAACGGAACATTATGACCTGGCTTTTCATGCCATCGCTGTGCATAATACGGCAAAATATTCACCTCCGTTGTTTGCACCTTCAAATGGCGCCCGGCACGACTGGCAGATATATAAAGAACTTACCCGTAGGATGAAAAAACATCGTACGTTCGTCGAAAAAATCTCGGATCCGTTTATTACTCCTTCACGTATGTTGAATCACGGACTTAAAAAAGGATTATACAACCTCAATCTTCGTAAACTTAAAAAATATCCACACGGTATTGACCTCGGACCCTTGAAGCCTGTTTTTCCGGAATCGCTCTATACACCGGATAAAATGCTGCACCTTGTCCCGGAAATATTTGTTAACGGATTGCGCAAAATAAGCCTGGATCCTACTGGTAACACCAATGGTTCGCTTTCACTGATCGGAAGAAGACATCTGAGAAGCAATAATTCCTGGATGCACAACAGTTTACGACTTGTCAAAGGACCAAACCGGTGTACACTGATGATCAACCCTCTTGACGCTGAAATACGTAATATCTGTTCAGGTGATCCCGTAACCGTTACCTCCGCTAACGGAGAGGTGGTATTGCCTGCAGATGTTACCGAACAACTTATGCCCGGAGTTGTAAGCATACCGCATGGATGGGGACACAACCGGAGCGGAATACGTTTGAAAACAGCTAAATTACACCCCGGTGTGTCCATCAACGACCTTACCGATCATTTGTTTGTTGATAATATTTCAGGAAATGCGGCTTTCAGTGGTGTAAAGGTACATGTGATCCTGGCAGATTAAGTACATCGGGGAGCAAAACGATATCCGATTATCAAAAGGATCGCAACGACAGCTTGCCGACGTAATAAAAGGAAGGCGCGGAGAATTTATTGAATATTACCATTTCAAAATGACGCAGAAAAATTGTTTAGAAGCTTATACAGATTTTTAAATTCAGCAGTCTGAAACTTGAATTTAAATGAATTGTAAATGCAAATTTTGAGCATCATGCTGCATAAATAATAAACATTGGTAACTATTTGATAACCGGACGCGTCTAACTTCATTGACTAGCATAACTGCTTAGTACATTATGGAAGTGTTAAAAGATGTTAAGAATTGTTAATTCGGGATATTGTTCATATTTTTTTACAAATATTTACCACTTGATATCTGACATTAAACTGCGGTCTACTCATATCTAAGCGCGTCTACAGGATTTGCTTTTGCAGTTTTAAGGGTGTGATAGCTAATTGTTGCCAGAGCAATAATCAGAGCCAAAATTCCACCGATGACAAACAGAATGGGTGATAGCTCCATTCGATAGGCAAATTCTTCTAACCATCTGCTTAGCATTATAGCTGTAATTGGCACGAAAAGAACGAAAGAGATCACTACAAGAAGAATAAACCCCTTTGATAACCGAAACAGTATTTGGCCTATGGTTGCACCCAGAACCTTTCTAATGCCTATCTCCTTAATTCTGCGCTCAATGGTAATAGAGGCAAGACCAAATAATCAAACTGTAAATGGGAGTTCTCGGAAAGGTTCTCTAGCACACCTTTAACTATGTACATATCCCCATCCATTGTGACGGACTCACCAACAATTCCTTCAATCGTTCCGAATAATTTTTCGGCTGATTCCTGCGTAAATATGACGGAGTAAGGTTGATGAAGAGCTGTACTTCTATCACCCCTGGCTAATTCGAAATCAAACATTTGAAAGAATGTGCTATCAACAAAAACAGATTTGTCTATAATCACCTCCATATCTTCCGTATTATACAGTTTGCGACCTCTACTATAAAAACGTGTATAGTTTTGGATCTCAGGAAATTCTTCGATCATATTGGGGGCCATTCCAGGCATGGATAATGCAACGTGCTGTGTATTTGTCCCTGGGAAAGATTGTACTTCATTAAGACGATACAAAGAATCACGTTTTGTGTTAAAAGCATCAAAACTTAATTCGTCCTGGATGAATAGATAAATAACAATTGAAGCCGCCAACCCAAACGTTAGGCTGAAAATATTGATAAATGAATACAGTTTATGTTTCCAAATATTGCGAATGGAAATTACCAGGTAGTTTTTGAGCATAGGTTTAGGTTTAGGTTTAGGTTTAGGTTTATCTGTATTAACTCTACCGGTGGGATCCTGAAAGGTTACAAATAATTGCTTGGTGGCAATATGCTGTTATGAAAGATTGTCTGCAGTTTTCTTTACTTCGGTCCATACACGAAGCAAATATACCGCCAGATCTTTTAAATCTCGTCTTCACTCTAACCTCTTTTTAATAATTCATAGATAAGATTTGGAAATTTGGATACTTCTTACAACCCTCCGAAACCCATAAAATGCCATCATAATCCAGCCAATACGAATCATGTAGATGTAAATGCTACTACAAAGACGGCACTCAGGTAATTGTTAAGACATGTCCAGTTTTCACCGAAGTCTTCGGACAAAAACAGATTTCCGTTATTTGTGCCAAATGCCAACGTTTCATCCCAAATGTCAAGACTATGCCGCAATACAATATCAAAACAGCCTTTTTGTGGAAGCCCGGTACGTTGTTCCTGCCAGGATTGGCCACCATTATCAGTCCTGCATACCACCAGCGATTCATTTAACGGAATACGCATCTGATCACTCACTGCGGGTATCACCCAAGCCATATTCTCATCTTTTTGGCTTATAGCCATAACAAAACCATAGTTGGGAAAACCGTCCAGCCCTGAAATCTCTTTCCAGTTGGCACCTCCATCTTCTGACTTGTAAATGCCACAGTGGTTTTGCTGCCACAGTAGCTCCGGCTTTTTCTGAAACATCCGTATCATATGCGGATCGTGACCGGCTATCGAACCGTGAATAGGAATGAAATCGGCCTTCAAACCCTTATTTCTTGTCTCCCATGATACGCCTCCGTTATGAGTTTCAAATACACCGCCGCAACTTACACCTACATAAATATGATCATCATTCCGAGGATCAATTACGATCGAATGAATTCCCGCCTCATCTCTTCCGCCCCCGAACCAATGATCCGGACGGGTTGGGTGTGTCCATAGTGGCTGGTTTAGGTAAAAACTCCCCCCACCATCCTCGCTCAGGAATAGTCCTCCTGGTTCCGTACCTACCCACACCCTGCTATTTTCAGCAGCAATTGACCATATGTAATTTAAGCTGGCAGGCTTGCCTTCGTGAACCTCCTCCCCTTCAGGGTATTTGGGCGTTGCGGCAGCCGACCATGTGGCCCCTCTGTCATCTGAATAATGCAGCTTTTGTCCCCAGTGCTTATGGCCTATGGCCACCCACCACCGGCCGCTACGTGTATCTGTATATACCATTGATACAGGCAACCCCTTAAAATGGATGCTTTTGAGCGTCCATCTTCTATTTCTTGTATAGAGAACCAGGCCTTTCGATGTTCCGGCAAGGAGTAATAAATTTGAATTATTCATACATTAATTCTTTGAAAAAGCTAAATTTAAAAATATAGTTGATTTTTGCCCTATCAAATGAAAACCATTGAAGGAATCAGGAGTGAGTTTCCCTTAATAGAAGGGATGAACCGGGAGGGAAATAAACTGGTTTACCTGGACAGCGCGGCTACCACTCAAAAACCCCGGCAGGTAATAGATCAACTGGTCAGCTACTACACCAATTCAAATGCCAACATTCACCGGGGTACCTATGACCTGGCTGAAAAGGCTACTCATGAATTTGAAAATACAAGAAAGCGTATTCAGCAATTTATTCATGCTGAAAAGTCCGAAGAAATCATATTTGTCAGCGGCGCCACTGAAGCAATAAACCTGGTGGCCGATACATTTGTGGAACCGTTATTGAATATCGGCGATGAAATTGTTGTATCCGCCATGGAACATCACTCTAACCTGGTGCCCTGGCAACAATTATGCCTCCGTAAAAATGCTTTATTACAGGTGCTTCCGATGAACAAACAAGGCGAAATTCGCTTAGAAAAACTAGCTGATCTGCTTTCCGGTAAAACTAAACTGGTGGCGGTTTCCCACATTTCCAATGCCCTGGGAACGATCAATCCGGTAAAAGAAATCGTTTCTATTGCGCACGAATACGGAGTGCCTGTGCTGGTGGACGGAGCGCAGAATGCCGGTCATCATAGAACTGATGTGATTGAGCTTGATTGTGATTTTTATGCGTTTTCAGGTCATAAAATGTATGGACCCACAGGAACCGGAGTATTGTACGGCAAGGAAAAATGGCTCGAGCAAATGAGGCCATACCGGTATGGTGGCGAGATGGTGAAGACGGTGCGATTTGAAATGTCTTCATTCAAAGAGTTGCCGCACAAGTTCGAAGCAGGAACCCCTAATATAGCAGGTGTGGCAGGCCTCCAGGCGGCCGTCGAGTTCCTGGAAAACCTTGGAATGGAGTATATTTCAAAACATTCCAATGTGTTGCTACAGTACGCCACAGAAAAATTGGAGGAAATAAAAGGTATTACGATAATCGGATGCGCAGCCAGGAAATCCGGGATCATTTCACTTACAGCAAAAGACATTCACCCGCATGATATGAGCACGTATCTGAATGAACACGGCATTGCCGTAAGGGCCGGACATCATTGCAGCCTGCCTGTCATGAATTTTTTTGAGATTCCTGGTACTACACGTATTTCATTTGGAGTTTACAATACAACGAAAGAAATTGATTATTTAACTCAGTGTATTAAAAAAGCGATAAAATATTTTGCGTGATGCAGCACCTTGACGATTTATACCATGAAATTATTCGCGCGCACAATAAAAATCCGGAGAATTATTTCAAAAATGAAGCTGCCGAATGTAAAATCGAAGCGTACAATCCATTATGCGGCGATCAATTTCATTTATATTTTGATATACATGACAAACGGATTGCCAACCTGAGTTTTCATGGGTATGGATGCGCTGTTTCCAAAGCTTCTACGTCGATATTTACAGAAAAAATGAACGGCCTCACGCTGGAAGAAGTTCTTGCATTATACAAGAACTTTCATGCCTGCGCAGTGGAAGGAAAGAATACAGATATAAACGATTTCATTCCGTTTCAGGTAGCTTCCAGGTTTCCCGGCCGTGAAAAATGCGCCATCCTGACCTGGGAGAGTTTTAAGGAATACATTGAGCGATTGAAATAGATTTTGAAAGACCTAATAATGATAAACGGGATAAAATCTCGTCGCTTCATTACTTATAACTTATTGATTAACATCCAGTCAATTAATCCTTTAATTTTAATTATACAACCTTAGAGACTTATTTGTAAACCTCAATAATACCTCCTGTCAATCGCATCAATTCAACCCTGGAATCTGAAACCAGATCAGCGGGAAATGCTGGCTGATGAATATCTCAAGTTTTTTAAGATAAGTATGGGAAGTGAACGTCGTGTTGAAAGAACGCTTTAATGATTCGGAAGACTTTATAGATTTTACATTAAACGTAACAGGTGGCTTACAATATTCCAATATTCAATATGTTACTACCAGCGATTTATGAATAAAATTTACAAATCATTCCCCATAGCCACATAAAGCCGGTATTGGGATTTGTTGTAATTTTTTACAACCGTCTGATAACTGATCATGGTCTTTAAATAAATTTCCTGTGCTTGAAAAACTTCAAAGGGTTTAGCCATTCCTAACTTTTGTCTTTCTGTACTTTGCTCAAGAGCTTCTTCCGCAAACTGGGAGCTTTTTTTGGCTATTTGAAGTTGATTCTTGCTTTCCCGATAATCGCTGAGCGCTTGTGATATTTCCTTCTTAATTAAGATTTTTTGTTGGTGCTGCCTGTTTTGGTACAACTGGATTAGCGCATCAGCCTTTTTACGCTGGCCACCGGATATCAATACATCCAATGGAATACTCCAGCCAACAACTGCATAGAATTCAAACGTATTTTCATACCTGTTCGTAAAATCTGTCGGACTATTGTTAGGGACACCGCTAAATGGCCCAACACGCCCATCAGCCAATGAAAGGCTTAGTTGAGGCAGGAGGAGTCCTTTTGTAAGCCGTTTCTGATCAAATTTCTGTGCTTCTATCAAGTATTGGTGATACTTCAATTCAGGTCTGCGCGAATATGCAGTATCGAATAGTTCTGCGGTGATCATTTGTTCATCTAAAAGCTCAGCCGGCACGAGATCATTAGTAGAACTCAATAAGAGAACGTCCTCATCTTCAATAGTTAACACTTCGGTCAGTTCTGCAGAGATACGGTGTATGTTCTTAATGACCTCCTGCAAAGCAACCCATGTGTTAAAGTAATTTGATCGCGCCAAAAGATATTCCGACCTGTAACGTTGACCTATGTCCACTTGAATTTTTAACTGTCTGGATATCCTGTCTGTATATTTTAGCAGGTTGGTCAGAGTTTCATATTCTGCCTGTTTTTCCTGGAGGTCATAAAATACTAATATAGCCTTAAGAATGGCTTCATTTTTTTTGGCTTGTAATAAATAGCTGAAGGCCTTCGTATTCTGTTTGGCAGCCAACACTTTATAAATTCCATCTCCTGGAATCCAGTTCAGGCCAATACCTGCACCTGCCCAAAGACTATTTCGGTCAACCTCCCGAAAGAACTTTCCGTCAGAGTTCATTGCTGACCCATTAAGGTTATGCAGGGAAGCTCCTATAAAAAGTTTGGGGATCAACCACTCTCTGGCAATTTTTTCGTCCACCGTTGCCAAATGCTGTTTGGTCTTAAATTCTTTTATGGTCAGGTTATTGGCTCCTGCCAGTTTTAAAACAGTTTCGAGATCAATCCGGTAAGATTGAAATCCCGCAGTCAGATCAGGCACTGTATCGTTAACTTGCCCAATAACATTGTTTGATACGGTTATGAGCAATAAACCAAAGATTAACCTGATATTATGTTTTTTAAGATTTCTCATCATAGTTGTTTGTCTTCATTTTTTTTTATCGCCTCAACTTGCATATCCGGGCTTATCAATTGTTTTCCCATCACAATTATCAGATCGTCCGCCTTCAACTCACCATCCAATATTTCTACAAAGTTCTTGTTCTGTACACCCAGTCTCACAGGTATCTTTTCCACTACGCTATTAACTACTTTATAAATAAAGAATTGATTCTTTTCGACAAGCAAAGCAGGGTGTGGAACAGAAAGCGAGCTTGCACCTGAACGGATGGTTAGTTCAATTTTTGCATACATTCCTGGCTTGAGCTTCAGGTCTTCATTGGCTATATCTACTTCAATCCTCATGGTCTTGGTAATAGGATCGAGGGCATTAGCGATTCTGGATATTGTAGCTTCAAATTTTTGTCCAGCGATTTCAGGAAAAATGATGCTAAGACTATCTCCCACGATAATAGCAGTAACATCACTTTCAGGTACATGAATATTTAACCTGAGTTTGCTAATGTCCATGACATCTACCAAAGGACGAGCCGAACTCTGTGATAATCCACTTTGTACCAAGGCGCCATTATCAACATACCTTTCAGTGATCACTCCGCTGAAAGGAGCCCGGACTGTCAAAAAACCAACTCGATCTTTAATAGCATCCAACATGGCTTTTGAACTTTCAAAATTAGCTTTTGCCACTTCAAGTTGCTCAATGGTAGTAAGATCAGGTGTCTGATCATAAATTGACTTCAACCTTTCATAGATGGATTTTTTTACCTCAAATTGAGCCTTAACTTCCTGAAGTTTTCTTTCAATTTCAGGATTTTTTAATTGAGCAATAACTTCATTAGCTCTTACAGGATCACCTATATCTTTATAAATGGACTTAACATAACCACTTTCCATCGCGTAAAGTTTTACCTCCCGGTAAGGCAGCAGCGTGCCTACCATTGATGATGTACCCGTAAATCGTCGATACTGTGGGTTGACCACTTCTACCGTTGGCATGTTTATATTTTCGATTATTAAATTTTCTGAAGATACCTCCTTAGGTCCTCCATTATGGTCTTGAGTACTGCATGAACTTGTCATTATAAACAAACCCAACACATAGAGGTATAAACATTTTATTTGTTTGTTCATGATCTTATTTTTTTGCAATGAATGAATAAAGAATTGGGATAATATATAGTGTCACAGGTAAAGCCGCCATAAGACCACCAATAATAGCTCGCGCCAGTGGCACATTGGCTTCTCCTCCAATTTGCAAACCAAGCGCTAAAGGGGTAAGGCCAAGGGCTGCGGCAAGCATCGTCATAATCACAGGACGAAACCTGTCATGGGCTCCTGAAATAATGGCTTCATGAATATTAGAAGTTGTTTTGGATAAAACATTGATACGATCGATCAACAGATTGCTGATAGCCACAATGATGCCGACCATCATGATAACACCCATAAGCGCCTGAATGCTCATATAGGTATCTGTTAGCAAAAGCATCCAGATCACGCCTATCAGCCCAAATGGTACGGCCAACAATATGACCAAAGGCAGGCGAAAGGACCTGAAAAGTGGTACGATGACCAGATAAATAAGAACAACAGCCAGAATAAGGCCAAGCCCCAAACTTGCGAACGACTCCTTCATTGACTGGATCTCGCCTCTGATCTCAACTTTGTAACCTTCAGGGAATGAACTTCTCATGGATTCAATCCTCTTTTCGATTTCCGCAGCAACTGTACCTATGTCTATATCCTCAACGTTAACATATACATTTGTAACTCGCGTAAGATTCAGATGATTGATCTCTGTTGGAGCTGACGACCGCTTAATCTCAGCAAAATTGCGCAATGGAATGGGCTGACTATGATTGGGGCTGGTAACCGTTATATTGCCAATCGTATGTTCATTGTCAATCTTATATTCCGGGTAAGTTACCCCCACGAAATAGTGATTTCCATTCGATTCATCAATCCAGAAAGCTTTCTCAAAAGTTGCACTTGAATTTAGACCGGAAACGAGGTTTTTGATGGCATCAACAGCGCTGAGCCCCATGACAGCTACTTTTTCTCTGTCCAGATTGATGTCAAGTTGAGGTTGGTTAAGACGTTGTAATATACGCGTGTCACGCGTGCCTTTTATGTACATGATCGTATCCCGAATTCTTGTAGCTATTTCATTCGCTACATACATGCTATTGCCCTGAATTTGTATGTCAATGGGTGAAGGAAGACCTTCATTTAAGGCAGCAGTGACTATTCCTCCTGTATTGTAACTGAATTCGACACCAGGGAAACTTTGTCTGAACCTTGCACGCAAACGTTTTACAAATTCGCTGGTAGAGGTGGTATGATCTTCTTTTAATTGCACATTAATAAATGCATCCTGAGTTCCGGAATTTGGTGTATAGGCTGCTGGAAGATCATAAAACACACCAATGTTCGAGACAATCATATTTAGCTCATCACCTAATTCATCTCTTAGCATCTGTTCCATTTTTATTACTTCCTTTTCGGTTTCTTCCAGCGGAGTACCGGGTTCAAGTCGTACAGTGATGATAATCTGACCCACATCCATAGCTGGAAACAATTCATAACCAATATTCTTAGCCATATAGAGCGAGAAGGCAAAAAAGAGTAGTGCTCCAGCAAGAACCTGCCAGCGAAAACGAAGTGTACTTTCAAGCGTTTTGATATATCTGTTTCTTATACTTTTAATGAGCTTATCCATAAAGCCGAATAACGTAGGCTTTGGTTTCTTTCCTCCTGACTTGGGTAATTTTTCTCTCAAGAGATGGGCCGCAGCAATAGGTATGAGTGTCAAAGAAAACAGATAGGATCCGAACATGGCGATAACTACCGTAACTGCTAATGATGAAAACAGGTATTTTGAAATTCCTGTAAGGAAAGCTATAGGGAAAAATACTGCAGCAATAACCAGTGTTGTTACCAATACCGGCATGGCAATTTCCAAAGCCGCATCCATCGCTGCTTTGGTTGGTTTCTTACCCATTTCCAAATGTCGGTCAGTATTTTCAAGTACGACTATGGCATTATCTACAATGAGTCCCAGCACCAGTGCCAATCCACCCAAGGTCATCGAATTGATACTATATCCTAAATAATATAGTCCTATGAAGGTGAATAAAACTGACAAGGGTAATATTAGTGCAGCGATAAAAGCTGATCGAAAACTTCCCAGAAAAAGAATGAGGACTATGGTAACCATCAGAAGTCCTTCAAGTCCTGCATTTCGAAGACCGTTAATTGAATTCTGTACATAGGATGACTGATCAAACACTACATTTAGATTGACATCCTTCGGTAACCTCTCTTTTAGCACAGGAATGGCTTTACGAATAGCATTAACAGATTCAATCGTATTGGCTCCAGGGCGTTTAAAAATGGGTAGATACACTTGCCTTTTACCGTCAACCCTGGCAATATTCGTTTGAATGACTCCTGCATCCTCGGCCCACCCAATGTCTTTGACATATACAGGAGCGCCATTTTCATACTTGATAATGATGTCATTAAAGTCTTTAACATCCTGGATCATTCCCTTGGCATTCACCCCGTATTCCAAATTTCCTATTCGTGCAATCCCTGAAGGAATTAATGTGGTATTCTTTTGAATAGCGGCCAATATGTCGGTTTGGGATAGCCCATAAGCTTCCAGTTTATCCGGTTCTACATAAATATATATCCTTCGGGATGTTCCTCCAAAGGCAGCCGGAGCTATAATACCAGGAATACCACCCAGCATATTCCTAAGATCAAAGTAGGAAAGATCATAGAGTTCTTTTCCGGATCGGGTTTCGCTACTTACTGCCAATAGCGCCAGAGGGATGTTCGCTGTTGGGTCATAAGGCATTACCATCGGGGGCAATGTACCTGGGGGCAGATAAAACATATCTGACATGGCAAAAGATGAAGTATTGGACATAGCAGTTGCAGCATCAATATCCTCCCGGAAATGATTTTGAACTATACTGACTCCCAGCATACTTTTGGAGGTTTGTCTCTCAATACCCTCTGATTGACCGGTCCAGCGCTCCATACGACTTGTAATATCTTTTTCCACAACTTCAGCAGGCATTCCAGGATAAAGTGTAAGTATTTGCATTGCGGATTTTTTGTATTCTGGTAGTATATCGACCGGCATCTTCGAAATAGATACTGCGCTGATAATCACCACTATTATTGCCATAACAACAATGAGATACGGATTTTTAAATGAAAGTTTAATCATGGTTTCCTTTTGTTTCGTTTAATTCCTGAATTTGCAATTCAAGCCGCAGCAAAAAGCTGCACCAATAAAATAATAGTAATAAAATCAAAGAGTTTACAGGAAGATTCGGGCAATAGCATGCCTGTTTCCCGCTAGTGACGTATGATGTGTGATGTTCCGGTTAAGCCACCTTAATTTTCGATCTTTACAAGGCAAATGGCACCAAGCTTGGACCGGATAAATCATGCCTGACACGTCACTGGCATAGATTAATCATACAGGGGGAGCGCGAAGTAAGTGACTCGAAGGCGGAGGCCCTGAATGGCACTTCGGGTCCGGTAATGGAAAAATAATAGATTCTGGTAAATCAATCTCAGTCAGTTCCAGCAACGTTGCATCAACCACAGGTGCTTGAACCGAACAAATCAATTTATCGTTAAGGGGTAACTGGTAATCGTCTGCATTAACAGAAAATTTGTAGCAATCCATCGGAGGCCAAAAGCTTGTCTCTTTGCACAACCTTCTTTGTTCACACGGACTTATTTCACCCGGTGCGTGGTGGGTATGCCCCATTGGATGAGCCATACAAATTAATTGATAAGGCAAAAGCATCATCAACGTAACGCTCAAAAGGAATATGGACCTGCCTCGTTGCATACGGTTGCGAAGTTACTCTTTTTAGAGACTTTTAAATACAAAATCTACCCATTTTGCACAATGGCTTGCTTATCTGCCAGGGTAAGCATGTTCATCTATGCCTTAAGGAGCAAAACTCCACTGCACACATTTTGGTAGCTAACATTTTGTTATTTGATTGAAAAAAGGAATTAACGAATTGTGCCTATGTTCCATGCTTGGGATCTCCCATCACCACTCCTACTGTCATCTCGAACTCAGTTAGAGATATTTATCATAAAGTAAGAATTTGGAATAGTAGCACATTTTAAAATCTGGCCATCAAAATTGGCTCTGAGAAGGATGAAGATTAAATATTAACCAATCAAGTTCATCGCTATATGCAAATTTCGTCTTTATGGCGCAATAATTTACCATTGCTAATTTCCAACCCGCGAATAATTTCCAAAAACTGTAACATTTGTAATATATAATATAAGAGCACTGTAAGGTCATAAAATATAAATTTTTCATAATTAGAAAAACAGATTTATATGATGTAATAAAATGAAATGAAACTGGTCAAATTTATATCTTTGCACCTTTATTAAACAGGATTCTGGATGACTGATTTTATCAGGGAATTGCAATGGCGGGGCATGATTCACGACATGACGCCAGGAACAGAAGAACAGCTTCGCAAAGAAATGACATCTGCCTATATTGGTTTTGACCCTACTGCCCCTTCGCTGCATATCGGTAACCTTGCCACCATCATGCTACTCATGCATTTTCAACAGGCAGGCCACAAACCCTTTGCGCTTGTTGGTGGCGCCACGGGGATGGTTGGTGATCCGTCAGGCAAATCAGAAGAACGAAACCTGCTTGATGAAGAAACCTTACGCATAAATCAGGCTGGAGTAAGGAAGCAGCTCGAAAAATTTCTCAATTTCGACTGTGGAGCCAATTCAGCTGTAATGGTAAATAACTATGACTGGTTCAAAAATATGGGCTACCTCGAATTTCTACGTGATGCCGGCAAGTACATCACGGTTAATTATATGATGGCCAAAGACTCTGTTAAATCCCGTCTTGAAACGGGATTGTCCTACACCGAATTTTCATATCAAATGCTCCAGGGGTATGATTTTTACTATCTTTTTGCGCAGCATGGTGTAAAATTACAGATGGGCGGTTCGGACCAGTGGGGCAATATTACCACCGGAACCGAATATATCAGGCGTAAATCCGGAGGAGAAGCATACGCACTTACTACTCCTTTAATAACCAGGGCAGATGGCGCCAAATTCGGAAAGACTGAAAGCGGAAACGTATGGTTAGATCCGAAAATAACCTCTCCATATCATTTTTATCAGTTCTGGCTCAATATAGCCGACGAAGACGCTAAAACGCTTATCCGTGTATTTACACTGCTTGACCAGGAAAAAATAAGCAACCTGATAAGACAACATGACGAAGATCCGCAAAAGAGAATATTGCAAAAAACGCTTGCCAAAGAAATTACAGTACGGGTGCATTCCCGACAGGAATATGATAAAGCAGTTTCTGCTTCAAACATCCTTTTCGGTAAGTCAACTACTGAAGATCTTGGTAATATAGACGAAGACACCCTATTGAGTGTTTTCGAAGGCGTACCTCAGCAGTCAATATCAAGTAATGATTTAATAAAAGCATCTGATATTGCTGATTTACTGTCTGTTACAACTAGTGGATTAATATTCCAGTCGAAGGGAGAAGCACGCCGAATGATTAAAGGCGGAGGTGTATCTATTAACAAGATCAGGATAGAATCACCTGAGCAACGACCTGATTTTACTTTACTTCAGAACAAATACCTGCTGGTTCAGAAGGGCAAAAAGAATTATTTTTTAATTAAAGTAGTACCGTAATCAGAGCTAAAACTGTGATGCAAGGTTGGATAATATTTCAAAAGCCCTCCATATGGGCGGCTTTTGAATAGGTATTATAATATATTTAATTCCTTACTTAAACCGGAAGCCCGCAGACAGTTGAAATACCCCACTTTTAAGTTTTTCGACCGTGAGGCTTGTAGCACTCAGGTCGGATACACCCAGGTTATACCGAAAATCGAGTATCAGCTTACTGAATTCAACTCCAAGACCGAGAACCACAGAGGTTCCCCCAGACTTAAACTCGTCTTTGATCGTTATAAGCGTACCAGTGTCAAATTCGTAATTTTCTTTGCCGTCGATCAGCGATTGGGTCAGAATTCCATATTGAATCCCTGCCTGAAGGTTCAGTATTGGAGGCAAAATAAAGAACTTAGCTACCAGCGGTATATTAATGTAAGAGTTTTCAAGGTCCAGAAATTGGCCCGGGTTGTTTATATCCTCAAATCGCACACCCTCAACCGAATAAACAACATCAGCCTGAACAGCTACCACGACAAACTTAACTCCTAGAAAAATTCCTGCATGCCAGCCAGTAAAACTCTTAATACTTGACACACTGGAGACATCTTCAAAACTTTTAATATTAGAAAAATTCAAACCACCCTTCACACCAAATCGAATTAACTGGGCATTCGAACCAGTCGCTAATAACAAGCATACTCCAACAATTGCTACAGCAAGAACTTTTTTCATAATCATATTATTTTGTAAGTAAAAGATTTATTTTCTATTGAATATCCAAATTACTAAAAATGTAACCTAATCGATACCAAATTCCGGATTTTTACCTTTGATTCCTCTGAAAAAGTGCAATATAAATTCAATGTCTTTATTGAAATCACTGCTTGTATAAAACGGTTCCGAGATACTGGTTTCTTTTTTGGAATAATCAAAACCGACCATTACGATAGGCACCCGGGCTTTTTTTGCTATATAATAAAACCCTGTACGCAAAGATTTTACTTTTTTGCGCGTACCCTCCGGAGCAAGCGCCAGCACAAAATGATCGTGTTTATTAAATATTTCGACTACATTATCCACCATGTTGGTTTTTTTTGTCCGTTCAACCGGATATCCACCCAGGGCACGAAAAATCCAGCCGTAGGGAAACCTGAATAACTCTTTTTTGCCAAGGTACCGAGCTCTGGACATCCCAGTTACACTTCTGCTGATCACGCTTAAAAAAAAATCATGATAACTGGTATGGGGTGCAATGATAATGATGAACTTATCAATATGTGATGGAAAAGCCCCGCGTAGTTTCCACTTCATAAGTTTGTAATAAATAAATTTTAAAAGGCGACTAACCATAAACGGTTTATTCAGGTTAGAAAAGGCCGGAAATCAATGCATCATCGGCATTAAATGGCAGGGTGATCTCCAGACCTGGTGATCTCTCCATTTCCCGTTTAGCAGTTTCATTAGCGCCGGCATTTCTTGCCCAGCTTCTTCTTGCTATTCCATTGTTCACATCGAAGAATAACATCTGTTCCAGCCGTTTCTCTGCTTCTGCCGAGCCGTCAAGCACCAGACCGAAACCACCATTGATCACTTCTCCCCATCCTACGCCTCCACCATTATGGATCGACACCCACGTAGCTCCCCTGAAGCTATCACCAATAACATTATGAATAGCCATATCGGCCGAAAACGAAGATCCGTCGTATATATCGGATGTTTCCCTGAACGGAGAATCGGTTGCTGAAACATCGTGATGGTCCCGGCCCAGTATCACCATTCCGATTTCTCCAGCTGCCACTGCTTTATTGAAGGCTTTTGCAATCCGGATTCGCCCTTCTGCATCAGCATAAAGGATCCTGGCCTGCGAGCCCACCACCAGATTGTTTTCTTGAGCAGCTTTGATCCATCGAATATTATCATCCAATTGAAGCCGGATACTCTCAGGTGCGCTTTCAATCATTGATTCCAATTCGATTACAGCAAGGTTATCAGTAAACTCAAGGTCTGATTCCTTGCCACTTGAACATACCCAGCGGAATGGTCCGAACCCGTAATCAAAGCACACAGGTCCCATGATATCCTGTACATAGGAAGGGTATCTGAATGTAACGCCATCCGCAGACATTATATCGGCACCTGCCCGAGAAGCTTCAAGTAAAAAAGCATTTCCGTAGTCAAAGAAATACATGCCTTTTTCCGTATGCTTATTGATAGCGTCTGTCTGGCGTATAAGCGATTCCCGCACGGCGTTTTGGAATCCATCCGGATCATCCGTCATCATCCGGTTAGCCTCTACATATGATAAATCGACCGGATAGTATCCACCCGACCAGGGATTGTGAAGTGACGTCTGATCTGAGCCCATATCCACGTAAATTTCTTCTTCATCCAGTTTCTCCCACAGGTTCACAATATTGCCCACATACGTGATTGATACTACATCTTTATTTTCCTTTGCATTGTACACGCGGTCGATCACGCGGTCAAGTTCATCATATATCTCATCTACCCACCCCTGGCTATGTCGTTTATAGGCTGCTTTTGGGTTTATTTCGGCGATCACGGTAATAAAACCGGAAATACTACCCGCCTTTGGCTGTGCGCCGCTCATACCGCCAAGTCCCGAACTTACAAACAGTTTACCTTCCGGTTGTTCGCTAGCTTTCAATATTTTTCTTTTTGCATTCAGCAGGGTGATGGTGGTACCGTGTACAATTCCCTGCGGACCAATATACATATATGATCCGGCAGTCATCTGACCATATTGCGTAACGCCCAGTGCATTATACCGCTCCAATTCGTCCCGCGAAGAATAATTAGGGACCATCATTCCATTAGTTACAACTACTCGCGGCGCCTCCCTGTGCGATGGAAAAAGCCCCATCGGATGCCCCGAATACATGTGCAACGTCTGTTCATCCGTCATGGTAGCCAGATACTTCATTGTGAGCAGGTATTGCGCCCAGTTTTGAAATACTGCGCCATTGCCTCCGTAGGTAATCAGTTCATGAGGATGCTGTGCTACATCAGGGTTCAGGTTATTCTGGATCATGAGCATGATCGCAGCAGCCTGCAGGGACTGGTACGGGTATTCATCAACAGGCCTGGCGTACATCTCGTACTCAGGCCTGAACCGGTGCATGTAGATCCTCCCGAAATCTTCAAGCTCTCTAACAAATTCCGGTGCCAGAACATGGTGATGCCGGGGATGAAAATAACGTAATGCATTCTTTATAGCTAGTTTCTTTTCATTGGTATTAAGTATGTCTTTTCTCCTGGGAGCGTGATTTACAGAAGTATCATATGATTTTAATTCCGGAAGCTTCTCAGGAATCCCCTTTAGTATTTCTTCCTGGAATGAAAGTTGTGTTTGTGTTTCCATGGTAATTACTAAATATAAAACTACCCCACAGTCAATTCAGATACTATCTGTGTAAACATTCTGAGCATCAAACTATGCAGTCTTATTTACACGGCTAAATTAATAATTATTTCCTGTGATAACACTGAAATTTCAATGTGCATCGTTCATAATTAATATATCTTCACATTGACGTGAACAAAAATAATTATTCAGATTCATCATTCACGATGTTACTTTATTAAATTATTCTCAATGATTTTTTTTCCGGCTTTATACCCGATAGTGAATATTTTATCAGCCTTGTTTAACTCAAAACCTCCAAATTTTTTTAATTCAGATGGTTCAATCAAGATATTACAAAGCGGTTTTGAGATTTTTACATTTCCATTTATAGCCATGAGCATAGTCCGTTCAATCAGTGTTTTAAATCCTCTTCTCTCGTAATTATCATCAATCGGGTTGCAGTGTGAACCTATAATAAAATCAGTGCGGGATGTCAGTGGCTGAGCAGGAAGGTTGTTCAATATACCTCCGTCTATATAAAGGTTCCCATTGAATTGTACTGGGTTAAATACGACGGGAATGCAACTAGAGCACAAAATCGGCATTATCAATTCCCCCGAATCAAAATATTCTGTTATTCCCTTTTTTAAGTTTGTAACTGCAATAATCAATGGGATTTTAAGTGCCGAAAAGTTGTTTTCCGGAAGTAATTCGGCTAGCAGGTCTCCGATTTTATCCATATTCAGCATCCCCTGCATTGACCACGATGGCCTCAGTATTTTAAAAAAGCGCGTTGAGATGATCTTCTCTAAAATAAATTCAGGCCGATAGCCGTGACTGTATAATGCGCCGATCATGGCACCCGCGCTGGTACCTGAAATAATGCTTATCCGTATATTATTTTCTTCGAACGCCTTTAATATACCTAGGTGTGCGATGCACCGGATTCCTCCACCCGATAACGCCAGCCCGATATTCATATATACGATTGAGACATTTCAGATAATGTCCTGTAGCTTAAACACCTGGTCAAGTCGTACACCTTTTTCTGTATGTTTTACCGTGCAGCACTCGTTTATCGGATCGTGTTCCAGAAAAAGGATATACCCTTTATCCGCCGCTTCATCAAGAAACACTTTTTTTTCAGCCATTGTTATCAACGGGCGGGTATCGTAACCCATCACATATGACAATTGTATATGGCCGGCTGAAGGAAGCATGTCTGCAATAAATACTATTGTCTGGTCTTTGTACCGGATCATGGGAAGCATCTGTTTGTCCGTGTGACCATCTGCAAAGATCACTTCTATATTTTCAAACCCGGATTTTCCGCTAAGGGGTATAAATTCCAGATGACCACTTTCCTGTATAGGTATAATATTTTCCTGGAGAAAAGAGGCTTTTTCCCTTGGATTCGGATCGGTGGCCCACTTCCAGTGACTCTCATTACTCCAGTAAATTGCATTCCTGAATGTAAGCACTGAAGTTTTCTCTTCATCATATTTTATGCTACCTCCGCAATGATCGAAGTGCAAATGGGTAAGAAACATGTCGGTAACATCATCTGCCGTAAAACCTGCAGAATGAAGCGATTTTTCAAGACTGTCATCCCCATGCAGATAGTAATAGCTGAAAAACTTTTCACTTTGCTTTTTTCCAAGGCCATTATCAATCAGGATCAGGTGGTCCCCATCTTCTACAAGGAGACAACGCATCGCCCATGTACACAAATTGTTTTCATCAGCTGGATTTGTTCGCTGCCATAAGGATTTTGGAACCACCCCAAACATAGCGCCTCCATCGAGTTTGAAAAATCCAGTATTAATTGCATGAAGATTCATTCCATTGAATTTTAAGTGTAAATCCTCAGAACGGATTCGCAAGAGGCCATTATATTTTTAAATCAGTACGTTACTTTTCTTTCTCAATGCCTATTTGAAAGAACTTTTCCATTCGCATTTCAATGCGTTTGTCCGGATTCATTTTTTCCAGTTCGCTGATAGTATTCAAGATTACCTTTTTCAATTCATTTGCCATGGCAGGTACATCGGTATGTGCTCCACCCAGAGGTTCTGGAATTATCTCGTCTATAATACCAAAAGATTTCATGTCCGTAGCAGTCAGCTTCAGTGCCTGGGCAGCCTGTTCTTTAAACTCCCAGCTACGCCATAAAATACTTGAACACGATTCCGGAGAGATCACTGAATACCACGTATTTTCGAGCATGAAGATCTTATCACCTATGGCAATACCCAACGCACCTCCCGAAGCCCCTTCTCCAATTATGATGCAGATCACGGGAACTTTCAGCATAAACATTTCCTTCAGGTTCCGTGCAATTGCTTCTCCCTGACCTCGTTCTTCAGCTTCTATTCCAGGAAATGCCCCAGGCGTATCAATCAGTGTTACTATCGGTTTTTTGAATTTTTCTGCCAACTTCATAAGTCTCAGCGCTTTTCGGTAACCTTCCGGGTTAGCCATCCCGAAATTACGCATCTGCCGCTGTTTGGTATTTCTTCCTTTTTGCTGGCCGATCAGCATCATCGTTTTCCCATCCACTTTGCCAAACCCGCCAATCATGGCCTTATCATCTTTAACAGACCGGTCACCGTGCAATTCAATAAAATCATGCGTGATCAGGTATATGTAATCCAGCGTATAAGGTCTGTCCGGGTGTCTTGAAACCTGTACTCGCTGCCACCTCGTTAAGTTTTTGAACGTATCCGTTTTCAGTGAAATTATTTCATTTTCCAGTCTCTCTATGGCGCTTTTGATGTCTGTATTTGTTTCGCTGGCAATTTTCTTCATATCTGCCAGTTTTTCTTCAAGTTCCGCTATGGGTTTTTCGAAATCCAATAACATATAAGGCTGTTTTTGAACCGGTAAAAATAGCAGAAATGGTTATAAAACTATTTCTTATCCCCATTTTGTTTGAGCTTCTTTATTGATGATATCTAAATTCAGTTGAGTGTTACCTGTGAACAATGTTACCACGTAAAATCAGCTCCCGGGTCTATACCTCAAGCAAAACCGGGCGTTAGTTAAGATTGTAAGAAAAACAATTCTCTGTTTTATTCCATTAAGCCCTTTAGAATCAATCAACACCCATTTTAGCGGATTTGAAATGAACAACTTTGGCTTTTGCTTTACTCGCAATGTACCATTTAATGATCCGCTGTACATCGGGGTTATCTTTAAACGGTATTACCGTATTTCTGAACTGGTCTATACCTGTGACCTGAATGTCGTCCTGCACAAAGCCATAACCGATATATTTTCCCTTTTCAACCAGCACTACGGATGCTTCTTCTGTGTTTCTGCCCTCACCTATTACTGCAAAGCTATCTTCACTATTTTTTATTTCGTTTATGGCCTTTAACAAACGCTTGTTATACCTTTTTGGTATTTCCTGTCCGTTACAAGCTCCTTTGCAGTATCCGGATGTGTATTCATAACAGTCACCTTTTCCAATCTGAAGGCCATTAAGTCTTGCACACAGGCAGTGTTTTCTGGTCAGTGTGCGAAGAAAGGTCCAACCGTCTGTAAACGATTTGAATATAACGATGGGTGTTTCGGCCGGTTTACCTTTACTTATCGTCAGCCGCATAAAACCATTCTGGTCTTCATATGAATGCATCGCCCAGTTCATTGCCGGTCTTTTCTGGGAAGAATTATATTTTGGCCACAAACGTTTTATTTCATGCGACTCAAGTAGCAGGGCCACCAGTTCGTTACCGCACAATTCATACGAAATATGGTGGATTTCGGATTTAAACAGCCTGCTTTTTCCTGAAACTTCATTGTCAAGAAAATGACCTGATACCCGATCGCGAAGACTTTTTGCTTTACCCACATAGATTACTTTTCCGTTCTTGTCATGAAAATAATAGACTCCCGGATCTTCAGGCAGGTCATCGAAATCTTCTCTTGGCAAATTGGGTGGCAATATAGCCTCTCTTGAATAGCGTTTCAGGGCAGCGTCAATGGCGTTGTTGATGTCATTTATTATCAAATGTTTCAAAAGCGCAGTGGTTGCCTTTGCATCACCAAAAGCCCTGTGCCTGTTTTCGAGTGGTATATCAAACTTCTTGCAAAGATTACCTAATGAGTATGAATGAAGTTTCGGAAAAATATTCCTTGTTAGCCGTACTGTACAAAGGCGTTTTCGTATAAACCGTCGGTCCAATTTTTTAAACTCATTGCGCAAGAAGGAATAATCAAAACCGACATTGTGTGCAACAAATACGCGCTCATGGGTTATGGAGGCCACATGATCAGCCACTTCTTCAAAAGGAGGTGCATCCTTTAGCATTTCTGTGGTGATACCCGTCAGGTGCGTGATAAATCCAGGCACTGATACGCCCGGATTGACAAGTGTGGAATATTCATCAATCACCTTGTTACCGTCAAAAACATATACGGCTACTTCAATGACTCGGCTTGTCCGGGCATCTCCTCCGGTTGTTTCCAGGTCAACGATCGCATATTCCATCCGTGAAAATTACATTTTTTTTATTATACCGGCAGATGTAACAGCGTAAAATTTACAAGGTGAAAAAGTCCGCGATAGTAAAGCGAAGGTAGGAAGAATCTGTTAATATGAATCAAGTAAGAAATGCAGTCTATTCAAAGACAAGCTGAGAAAATTCAAAAGTCAAAATTGTCTGGATCGGGGCCAAAACGATAATTTTTGTCTAACTTGTTGATTTGGGCCATCTCCTCCTCCGACAATGAAAAATCAAAAATGGCCGCATTTTCCTTAATCCGCAATTTGTTTACTGATTTGGGAATAATAATAACTCCACGCTGTAAGTGCCACCTTAACAAAACCTGGGCAGCAGTTTTATTATATTTTAAAGCGATCTCATCAAATTTTCCGATTTCTGTAAATTTGCCCTGCATAAGTGGACTCCAGGCTTCCAAACTTATATTCTTTTCAACACAAAAATCAAAAAGATGCTGCTGAATCAGGTACGGATGAAATTCAATCTGGTTTACGGCAGGGATCACTTCAGCTTCCTGCAAAAGGTCTTCCAGATGATGCGTAAAAAAATTACTAACACCTATCGCTCTTACCTTTTTTTTCCGGTACAGTTGTTCCAGCGCTTTCCAGGTTTCATTAAATTTTCCGGCTACCGGCCAGTGAACCAGATATAAGTCCAGGTATTCCAGGCCAAGTAATTTCAAGCTTTTACCAAAGGCACCGATAGTCCTGTCAAATCCCTGGTCGCTGTTCCATACTTTGGAAGTAACAAATATTTCATCACGTGAGATACCGCTGTTACTGATTGCAGCTCCTACTCCTCGCTCATTTTCATAAATCGCAGCGGTATCAATACTCCTGTAGCCAACATCAAATGCGCAAGCTATGGCCCGTTCTACTTCACCGCCTTCTCTGCTTTGCCAGACGCCTAATCCCAGTTGTGGAACCAATATATTATTATTTAAGGTTACTTCGGGAAATCTTTGTTTTGTCATTAATGTAAATATTTGATTTACAGCTATTTATAACATATATGGTTATAGGTATTGGCAATATAATACACATCATCTGTAATTCAACGCGTGGTTACATTATGAATCGAACGAAAGGGTCTTACTTATGGTGGACATGATTTGTCATTCGAAATTATTACTCCATCTTTTTAATATGCGATTCCAGCTTCTGTCCGACAAAATGTATATGAACGTAACCAGACCAAATTAATCATCGCTTTGAAGCACTTTATTCAGGATTCGCACCGTGATCAGGTAGGCTGGCCTTACTCCTTCAACACCGAGACTACCTGAAGCAAGTGTTCCGCCAGTTTCAAGCGGATTATCAGACGCATAATACGCATACCGTACTTTTACATGTGCATCTATACTTTTGCGTATGAGTGCTGCCGATTGAATGGCTTTCTGATAATGTGCGCCTTCCATCTCAAGCCCGACAGCATTCCATGATGATTTCTGAAAATATCGTAGTATTTGCCTGTTCTGCAACGAAGTTCCCAAAACGGTAACCATGGGTCCTTGAACCACATCGATTCCATACCCCATAAATTCACTCGCATCAAAATCATTGTTAAAAGGATAGTTATCGGCAGTGCCCTCAAAAACATGAGCAGTAGGTAACATAATATCGCCCTTTCTTCCTTCCAGAATACCCGCTTTGCCCATTACACTTACTGACTTAATATTCAGAGGTAACAGCTCACCTTTAAATTCAAAGGGTTTTAATAGTTCGTCCATTGTCTCGTATGCCTGCTCTCCAAAAGCATAGTCCATAACCACTAGTACAGGACGTAATGATTTGATATATTTTAAATCCACCTGTATGGATTTTGAAATCGCCGAAAATGGAATTTTTTCCGTATCAATGAGCTGCACTGTTAAATTTGTACCGCTCGTATCATCCAGTTGTTTCAACCCATGCTTTTCTGCATACCGTATTACTTTAGTTTGAAGATTACCGGTTTTATCCTTACTAAGAATCAGCGCTACTTCTTCAATTTTACTTTTCTTAATAGTATTTTTCAAAGCCGGTATGGCATATATGCTGTTCATCACACTATGCGGGTTAGCAGATATGATATGTAATGGGCGATCAATCAGTCCCTTTTCATACAAGGCCTTCTTAATTTCAGAAGCCCACAATTCTCCGTATTTATGATGTCCAACACGCTGACGAAGAATAGCTGAAAAAGTAATTTCCCTGTCGATTTTCTGAGTGTATTCTTCAATGGCCAGTTTCCCCATCCAGTAAATGATATGAAACAGGCTATGGAGTGTTTCCTTTTTCTTTGCAAATTTCTTTCCGGCTTCATGAACTTCCTTATAGGTTCTGCCCAGCAGAATGCTCAGATATGTATTGGCCTGATCAAAATTAAATTGCTTTTTGTTCTCTTCCTTTTTGACAATTTCTTCCAGTCTTTTCCAGTCTCGTTTCAGCCTACCTTCATAATCAAGGCTGTTTTTTCTGATTTTTTCGGCTTCGTTGTAAACAAACGTCAGGTGGGTAAGAATGTCGTATATATCGCTTCTCCCGCGTGTCATTTCAATAAGCATCTGCTCCTCATCTACACGATAACAATTCCGTACTCTTTTAGGCGGGATGATTGTTTTGAAATTGGACGATTCAAGTCCTTCACGTGATATCAGGCGGATGTTTCTGCACTCTTCAATTCCTTTGGGAAGCCGTTCCATCACATATAGCAAGCCGTCAAGCTCAACTTTTTCGCTATCTGCAATCGAGCCATATATTTCCGGACTAAGCGTAATCAGGGAACTTCTAAGCGCCTCACCTGACATTCCCATTGGCTTATAGCTGCCCCGTATAAAAAGATGCCTCATGGCAATATATATACGTTCTATGGCAGCCCGTGATTCCTGGGCTCTTGTTCTTGATGGTTCATCATTCATTTGATATAATGAGATTGATTTATTTGGGTGTAAAAGTACAAACTAGGTACAAAAACTGTTTTTCTGAGTATGTTAGTATTACGTCAGTCTGGTATTTTATGTTATTTTAATGATATTTAAAACATAGATGCAAAAGCGATAAATCTGAATATAAATTTTTATACTGAATTTTTATTCTTACTCAAACTGATATGCATTCAAATAATAGATTTCCTGCCCGTGGTTATGTGGGTGTTGTTCTGGTAGCCGTATTCTGGTATTTAAACTGGAATCTATCCGGTTTGCGAACCCACTGGGGGTTTTTTCCCCTGTGGCTGGGTTATTGCCTTACTATCGACGCCATAACTTACTACAAAAAAGGGAGTTCACTTATAAGCCGGAATTTGAAAGGATATATTTCTTTGTTTTTGGTAAGCGCGCCATCCTGGTGGCTTTTTGAACTGCTGAACAAACCCGGAAATTACTGGTCTTACACCGCCCGAGAATATTTCAGCGATCTGGAATATTTTCTATTGGCAAGTGTCAGTTTTTCTACGGTTATTCCGGCTGTTTTCGGTACTTCCGAATGGGTCGGTACATTTTCTAAAATACGAAACATGCCTGCCTGGATTAAGATCGGAAGAAAAAGGCATGAGGTTGTTCTGTTTTTTATTCTGGGTGTTATTATGTTGTTTGTTGTGTTGTTTCTACCTGATTATGGAGCGCCGTTTCTTTGGATGTCCGTGTTTTTAATCATCGATCCGCTGAATGTATGGCTGGGCAACCGGTCGATTCTTCAAGAAACAGGAAATGGAAACTGGAATCCGGTAATAACCCTTTGGGTCGGATGCCTGATTTGTGGATTTTTCTGGGAAATGTGGAACTATCACTCCAATCCCAAATGGATCTATGATGTCCCCGGCGTTAATTTCTGGCATGTTTTTGAAATGCCTGCACCAGGCTATTTAGGCTATCTTCCTTTTTCCCTGGAATTATTTGCCATATATCATTTCATCATAGGTATTTTTAAGCAAAACAAGCTTACAAATTACCTCCGGTTGTAAATAACGCTGTTATGTCATCATGCAGATACAAAATATGCCGGTGCTGTTTAAATTTGAACGAAATATAATGAAAACAATCCCTGTACTACAATTTGTTGAGGCATATCCTGATGCGCCGGTAATAGATACAAGGTCGCCGGGAGAGTACCTGAAAGGCCACATTCCAGGTGCGGTCAATATTCCGCTTTTCGAAAATGAGGAGCGCACTGAAATCGGGATAACCTATAAATTGCAGGGAAAAGAAACAGCCGTAAAAGAAGGGTTGAAAATTGTTGGACCCAAAATGGTCACTTTAATTGAAGACCTTGAAAAAATTACGCATAGCAAAAGCACTACAGTGAAAATATATTGCTGGCGTGGTGGCATGCGCTCTTCCAGTATGGCGTGGTTGTTCGAAACTGCCGGATATGAATGTGTGGTGTTGGAATACGGCTATAAAAGTTATCGGAATCTAATGACCAGATTGTTTGACCGGTTTCAGATCATACTTCTCGGAGGTGAAACCGGAGCAGGGAAAACGAAAGTACTGCAGGAACTCTACAAGGCAGGTGAGCAGGTAGTAGATCTTGAGAAGCTTGCTAATCACAAAGGCTCTGCATTTGGTGCCATCGGCGAGGCTGAACAACCTACATATGAACATTTCCAGAATCTTGTAATAGAAGCCTTTCTTAAACTTAATCAGGAAAAACGGGTTTTTCTGGAAGATGAGTCATCACATATCGGGAAAGTTGGCCTCCCGGAAAATCTGTGGAGAAAAATGAAATCCAGCCCGGTGGTCTGCATTTCTGTAAAGCTGCAGGACCGGATTGGGAACCTGGTGGCTGATTACGGTCATTACGATAAATCAGAATTGGAATCCGGCATCCTGAAAATTGGGAAAAAGCTGGGAGGGCAACATGAAAAATCAGCCATTGCCAATCTGCAAAATGGTGACCTGGGTGCAGTGGCCGGCATTCTTCTTCACTATTACGATAAAACCTACCGTTTTTTACTTGAAAAGAAGAGAATAAATATAATTCAGACCATTGAAATCGGTGACCCGGATCCAAAACGCATTGCGGCAGTTATACTACATAAACTAAAATCTGCTGAAAGTAATCTGGATATAACAACACCGATGATGAAAGAACAGTGATGATTTAATAAATCCGAAAGAACGTAGAAATGAATGGCTTGAAATGGTTATTAAATACCATGCCAGATACATCAAAAGAGTTGGTGAGAAACCATTATGGAAATATGAAAATCATGCTGTTGAGTAAAGCTTGAATATATTCATGATCATCCTGTGAGAGGAGGATGGGTTGCGAATCCTGAAGATTATATATATTCGAGTGCCAGGAATTAACGCCGGATTGAGTACACTTATTGACGTTGATTTGATATAAAGACGTAGCTGCAACCAACGCCTAGGTTTGCGGTCGGCCCACCTTCACAACCCAATACGTCCACACTGACCGTGCCTGCCAGCCGCAGGCAGAAATAACCCACCACACATATTTTAGAAGTATTGGCAAATAATATCAAGTGAATTGGTTTATTCATTTATCAATGATACTCAAATAATACTATTCATTCTCGACCTGTTTTTTATACAATACTTTAAAGATTATTGTTGGTTTTTCTTTTGTTTCAATAGCTGAATGGCAAGTCGTATTGCATCCGGTACACTATCAGCAACCTGTAACTGTACATCTCTTTCCATATCCTGAAAAAATGCCGGCATACTTTTATCCGGGTGGAATAAAATCACTGGTTTAGCTGCTTTTATTGCCAGTGCAATCTCTGAAATAGTGCCTGCACCTTTACCAATGGCAATAACAACGTCAGCCGTTAGTACCAATATATTATTTCTTCCGGAACCCATTCCCGTTTTAATGGCAACATCCAGCCATTCGGATGCTTCTTCGTCTCGGTCTTCGGGTAATACACCCACCACCAGGCCTCCGGCTTTTTTAGCCCCTTTGCTGACCCCGTCCATCACACCTACATTTCTGCCTCCTGATACAAGCACGAATCCGGCAGATGCAATTTCTCCTCCGAGTTCTACTGCAAGTCTGTATTCTTCCGCTGAACAACGATCGCCCGGTCCGGATACACAAATTGTATATTTTCTATTCACTAATATAGAAAGATAGTTAATTATTATATTGTACGTTAAATTGGTAAAAAATAATCCGGATATGCCAAAAGCAAAGACAAAATCCGCTCCCCGGAAGAAAGAAAATCCTATTCTATTTGAATGTGCCTGGGAAGTCTGCAACCAGGTAGGGGGCATCTATACCGTGATACGTTCCAAAACGCCCTCAATGGTGGCCAGATATGATACTAATTATATTCTTATCGGGCCCTATCTCAATGATGACATCCAACCGGAGCTGGATTACACGGCCGTTCCGAAAGACAATATTTCCAACGTTGTTAAGAGACTAAAAAAGAAAGGCTGGAATATTCAAGAAGCCATATGGCTGATTACCGGCAGGCCCCGTGTGATCCTGTTTGACTTCAAATCCGTTGAGAATGACCTTGATAAAATCAAAAATCAACTTAGGCTAAAACATAAACTGGAAATTCCACCGGGCAATATGCTGGTGGATCAGGCCATCTCATTTGGTTTTATGGTCAAGTCATTTCTTGCATCCCTTTCCAAAACAAAATCATGCCCGCCCCTGATCGCACATTTTCATGAATGGCAGGCCGGAGTGCCTCTTTTGTATTTAAAAAACGAAAAAATCAACGTTAAAACAGTTTTTACGACACACGCTACCATTCTTGGTAGATACCTTGCTTATAATTCACCCCATTTCTATGATCATCTTCCGTTTTTTGATGCTAAGAAAGAAGCCCGGCATTTCAATATAATGACCGAATTTGGGATAGAGTATCTATCAGCCAGATTTGCAGACAGGTTTACTACCGTAAGTAAAGTTACAGCCCGGGAATGCAAATATTTGCTCGGAAAGAAGACTGATAAGGTTTTACCAAACGGAATAAATATTAAACGTTTTGTAGCATTTCATGAATTCCAGAATCTGCATGCACGCTTTAAAGACGATATCCATCGTTTCGTGATGGGGCATTTCTTTCAGTCATACCCGTTTGAGCTTGAAAATACGGTTTACTTTTTCACCTCCGGGCGGTTTGAGTACCGGAACAAAGGCTTTGACATGGCATTACAGGCCCTCGATATACTGAATAAAAAAATGAAAAAGGACAGATCGGATACCACGGTGGTGTTCTTTATCATTACACGGAAAAAACATCAGGGTATAAAATCCGATGTTCTTGAATCCCGGGCTTTAATGGAAGAAATCCGGAAAAACTGTGACAATATCCTGGATCAGGTTGGTAAAAAGCTCTTTTATGCAGGTACAACCCGTGAAGACAACCGTCTGCCGAATCTGAATGAATTTGTGGATGATTACTGGAAGCTTAGATACCGGAGGACCATTCAAACCTGGAAAACACGAAGAAACCCCTCGGTTATCACTCATAACCTGGAAAACCCCCAAGATGATGAAGTACTAAATGGCCTTAAACAAACGAGCCTCGATAACGGACCGGACCAAAAAGTAAAAATTGTTTATCATCCGGAATTTATCAGCACTACCAGCCCCTTGTTTGGAATTGAATATGGCGACTTTGTAAGAGGTTGCCATTTAGGAATATTTCCAAGCTACTACGAGCCTTGGGGTTACACCCCGCTGGAATGCATGGCACGCGGGGTACCTTCCATCACCAGTGATCTGTCAGGATTCGGCGATTTTATCAACAGTAATGTTGAAGATCCACAGGAAAAAGGAATTTTTGTAGTAGAACGCAGAAAAAAGACTCCAGAGTATTCCGTAAATCAACTGGCTGATGTGATGTATGACTTTATTCAGCAGGACCGGAGACAACGCATCATGCAACGTAATAATACGGAAAACACCTCCGTAATGTTCGACTGGAATAATCTAGTCAAATATTATGACCAGGTGTATAAAAGTTTCAGATTCTGATAAAAAGGTTAGCTGAATGGGCAGCATTTTAGTGAAGGTTCTGAAATATCCCCTTTTGTGCTAAATATTTCTATGAAAGCTGCGCCATTCATTGATAAGATCATGTGAATTATAACTTATTTTTTTTCAGGGAAATTTCGATTTACAATTTTGTTAAATACTTATAAAAACGATTTTCAGTAAATTTAACTTCCTTTGGTTGTGCATCAGACACAATGTGCATATGCGCATGTGTGAGCTAAACGACCACGAGTCACATGCACGGAGCGTTAGATGCAATTAACAAAATGAGGAAATAATAAATAAGGAAATTAAGCTAAATATATAAAATTAAATGTGTCAGAGCACAGCAATTATGGAATAAACACAATTAACTCCACATGAGGGCTGAAAGTGATTAGTAGCTGTTCTAATATATTCTTTGCTCCTGTTAAACATACCAAATCTGATAATTTTAGGTTCTTAAGTCCAATTCTATTCCGGGTTTTTTCCTTTATAATTTCTATTGATGGGTTTACCAGTTGGGGCCAGGGATCCGATCTGTCAGATAGTCTACAATTATAGCGATTGAGTGTTCATTTAAATTATATAGTTATATATATAGTAATATATATAGTTTTTGCTCTGAGGTATGATTTTGGATTATTCTCTCTTTTTATGATATCCCCGTCCCGCATTCCCTTTAAATAAGATGTTTTGTCAGGATTTTTATTTACTTCGCATGTTTAAGCCAGGTTAGGTGAACTTCGTGACGCATATTTTCCGCGGTAGAATCGAACAGCTCTTTATCATCCATGCTTTTTCGACCCGGTATCGCGCAAGGTAGCCGTACGATTGAAAATCAGATTACCCGCGGAAGAATCAGGATCAACACAAAAATAACCCTGCCGTAAAAACTGAAAGCGTTCTCCCGGTTTTGCATCCTGAACCGATAGTTCTACCACAGACTGAATCGTTTTTAATGAGTCAGGGTTAACGTAATTCTTAAAATCATCATCTTTCTGAAGCGCTAACGGATCCTCTTTGTGAAACAATTTGTCGTAAAGTCTTACGGTTACCGGCAACGCATGCCTTACCGACACCCAGCTCAGGGTACCTTTCACTTTCTTACCCGTTATATCAGCTCCGCTTTTCGTATCCGGATCGTATGTACAGTAAATTTCAGTTATTTCGCCGGTAGCCGCGTCTGTATTGTAATCTTCACATGCAATAATATAGGCGTGTTTCAACCTGACTTCCCTTCCCGGCCCGAGCCTGAAGAATTTACGTGGTGGATCCACCATAAAATCGGAGCGCTCAATATATACTTCCCTGGAAAACGGCATTTTTCTACTACCTGCTGCTTCGTCTTCAGGGTTATTAATGGCATCGAGCCACTCCTCCCCTTCTTCCGGATAATTGGTGATCACCACTTTCACAGGATCAAGTATACCCATAATACGGTTCGCAGTTTTATTAAGATCTTCCCTTACACTAAATTCCAGTAAGGCTACATCAATCATCCCGTCTCTCCTGGCCACACCTATTCTGTCAGCAAAATTGCGGATAGATGCGGGCGTATATCCCCGCCGCCTTAAGCCTGAAATGGTAGGCATCCGGGGATCATCCCAACCGTTTACATATCCACCCTTGACTAACTCCAGCAAATTTCGTTTGCTTAAAACTGTATACGTAAGATTCAGCCTGGCGAATTCAATTTGCCGCGAAGGAAATATTTCCAGATATTCTATCAGCCAGTTATATAACGGCCTGTGTGATTCAAATTCAAGTGTGCATAACGAGTGCGTTATCTGTTCAATGGCATCCGATTGGCCATGTGCGAAATCATACATGGGGTAGATATTCCACTTGTTGCCTGTCCGATGATGAGGCACCTTTTTGATGCGATAAATTACCGGGTCACGCATATGCATGTTCGGAGAAGCCATATCTATTTTGGCCCGCAGCACTTTTTTGCCTTCTTCGAACTCACCCTCTTTCATCAGTTTGAATAGTTTTAGATTTTCCTCAATTGGCCTGCTCCGGTATGGGCTTTCTTTACCGGGTTTGGTGGGTGTACCTTTTGCAGCTGCAATTTCATCAGAAGACAGCTCCTCTACATATGCTTTGCCCTTTTGAATCAGTTTTACTGCGAATTCAAATAGCTGGTCAAAATAGTCCGAGGCATAGAATTCGCGATTCCCCCAGTCGAATCCCAGCCAGCGAATATCTTCTTTAATGGAATCAACATACTCAACATCCTCCTTTTCCGGATTGGTATCGTCGAACCGCAGATTGCAGTTGCCTCCAAATTTTTCTGCAACACCAAAGTTGAGAAATATGGATTTAGCATGACCAATGTGCAAATAACCATTTGGTTCCGGAGGGAAACGTGTTTGCACCCTGCCCTCATTCTTATGGCTACGGATATCCTCCAAAATTATCTGCTCTATAAAATTATGTACCTCTTTATTTTTCGCGTTTTCACTATTCATGGTGCACAAAATCAGGGTGCAATTTTAGTCAAATTAAGTATAAAATACGTGGCTAGGATTGGTTTAAGATATTACTTGCGACTATTCTTAGCTGAAATATATATCAATTTCATACCTTCCAGTGTCAAATGGGGCTCAATGGTGTCAAATAAGTGATGCAACGGGGTCATTACTTGCGATAGTCCACCGGTGGAAATGATTTTACATTTGCCTATTTCATTTCTTATACGTTTCAGTACTCCTTCTACCAATCCTGCATATCCGTACATAATACCAGCCTGCATGGCATGTACGGTATTTTTCCCGATAACCGAATCAGGCAATTCAAGTGGGATTTCCGGCAGCAATGCGGTATTACCGACCAATGACTTCATGGCTGTGAGCACACCCGGAGCAATGGCAACACCAAGTATTTTTCCTGCCTTGTCAATAACTGTAAATGTGAGGGCAGTGCCGAAATCAACCACAACGACATTATCCCTAAACCGGTCATGCGCTGCCACGGCATTGGCGACCAGGTCGCTGCCAATTTCGTGCGGATTATCAATCGTCATTTCGATTGCTCCGTAATTAGCAGAAGTAATCAAAAAAGGTTTTATTCCGAAAATTTTTTCAATTTCTACAGGCAGTATTTGTGTAAGTTTAGGTACAACACTGCTTATGATGATGGCCTTCAAATCAGTACCTGAATCCGAAAAGTTGTTTTTCAATTTCCTGATCTCTGAAATAAAAAAATCAACTTTGATACATTTGTCGCTTGGTATTCTGAGCAGGATTTCCCATTTATCGTTCTTATTACCCGCTATCACAACATCCGAATTTCCGATATCAAAGACCAAGTATTCCATTTGTCCCAAATACGTTATTATAAAAATTTTATTTTGTAGTCGAAATATCAAATATAAGGTGTAAATGATTTATATGGAAAACCGGTGAGTTAGTACCGGTAAAAATCCATTGTAATTATCAGTGATTTTTCAGGTAGGCTGCAGATTCTTTGCGGACGGCCTCGATCTGGGCTAGCTTTGATGCCTTTTTATAATATTTTTTTGCCATACTTACGTCGTTCTCAAGGTCGCTGATCCGTGCAAGGCCGGCATAAGCCAGGCTTTTAGCATGCATCCCTTCATTTTTATGACTGTCTCCCAAAGCTACTGCCCGGGAATAGAATGATTTTGCGTAGGCAGGATTGTTGTTGTTTTTTTCTTCCAGTATTCCCATAAATGTAAGGCCATTCATACGGTAATACCATTTATTACTCAAGATCAGATAGTTTATGGAAACGGTTGCTTCATCAAGTTTCTGCATCATCATATATGCTTCGAGCAGTAGTGTATGAAAATACAAATTCCGGGGATAGAGGCTAACCAATGGCGCCAGCAAATCATAGGCTTTGGCAGGTTCTGCCTCATAACGCAGATATATGTATGCAAGATACCGGGTGGACTCAACTTTTGAAATGATGGCATTCTTAGAAGCGTAATGCAACTGATTAAGCCCCTCCTCCATGTTACCGTTTCTGAAAATCCAGACAAAGGGTTTATATATCGGATACAATATTGGATATTTTTCGCGGTAATAGTTATACAGCCCCGCCGGAAAATAAAACTCAATATTTTCTTCCTTGAGCGAAAAACCAGATATGACCCCGTTGTACGCCCTTTTTGCTTCTCTTAACGCTTTAAAGGTGCTTCCCTGCTCACTGTAATATTGTGCCAAAAGCCCGTGGGCCATTAACTGAAAGAATATCGCTTCCGGATCATCTTCATTATTGTCAAGCATCAGTTCTGCTTTTGAAATTGTTTGCAATAAGTGTTCTTCGATTTCAGGAAAATTTTCAGGCTCAGGGTCGGGCATAGTTCCCCACATAATATTCATCGCATAAAGCATATCAACAATCGGATGGAGAGGTATTCGCTTTGCCAATGCGTCTAATTGCCTAACAGCTTCATCATGATGGAGGTTATAAACGGGTGCGGCAATAGCCCTTACGAGGCTGTCAAGTTCCTTGCTATTTCGAATGGAACTTTGAGCAGAAACTGAAAGAGAAACTGTAATTAAGACAAATAAATAAATAGAATCTTTCAATTTGAATACCCTGTTTACGCCCAATGTTTGAATTCGGAAAATACCATAACTAACCAAACGCTTTCCTGAATGCCGGTTCAGTGAGCAAATTAGCTACAATCCCTGGTGCCACCAGCGTATCCAGATTTTGTATCGCACGGATCAGCATGGTGCGCTTTTCCTCACGAGTTGATTTATTTTTGAGGATCTTAATCAAACTACGGTATTCTGATATTTTAAGTTCCAGCTCAACCACATTGCGCAAAGCAACATTTTCGCTTGTCTCAGCAGAGTCATTTTCTTCCAGCCCAAGTATGTCCAGTTCCGTAATACAGGCTTCAAGTATGCCTCTGCCTCTTTTTTTACATGACTGCATCTGGTCTCTCGACCCGGATGCATCTCGTAGTGACCAACTTCCAAAATCATATTTTATTTTATCGATTTCCCCAATTTTAATTGTTGTATCCCCGAAAATTCTTCCAAGCAATACATTGGTTGCACTTTTCCATGCTTCCAGGTCAAAATCATCATCATTGAGTTTCACGATCTGCTTTTTTAGCACTTCAACATACTTGTCAATCATATTTCAATTCTTTTATAACTTTTTGTAAATATGTAATTTAATATCCCAATAATTATACCAACATCAGAATTCACAAATTAATTTTTTCAACAAATCCAGTCTCAATTTGTTTCCACATTTAATCAGCACCACATTCTTTCCTCTATTCTATAATTTGCTTTGTTTTTTAGGAGTGCCGCAAGGCCCAGGCCGGCTGCACATTCAACAATCATGATGTGGTTTTCAATAATATACCTTAATGTATTTTTTATTTCATATTCTGTCACCAACACCCATTGGTTTGATTGCCCGTCAAAGTAGTTACCATTTTATTTTTCTGATTTAGGTTGCTGTAACACGTTATTCATAGCTCCCCTGGCTTTGAACGAACCGGTAATGTGCAAATTTTCAATTTTTAAATGCAAATTGATTCCGGTGATTTCAGATAAACCCCGGCGCATAATCCAGCGGTGTAGTTCGGATATACGGATCAATTCTTGCTTTTATTGCCGAAACCTGTGATGAAATATCCATATTCATACCGGAAATATACGCTATTAACCACTTAAATTAAAGGTTTGGAATTTTGACTATTCTTGCGAATCTTTAACGCGCTAAAAATACATTTAACCGGATAGAGATATGAAAAAGTTTATAACGCTTCTACTTTTATTTAGTATGATTTCCGTTACTTTCATTAATGAAGTTGCTGCACAACGTAAATCGAAAAAACAAAAATCCACCATGAGTCAGGCGCCTGTTGCTACCCTTGTTTCGGCAAGAAGTGAAGGGTATGCTACGCGCCGGAAAATGCTGGAAACATCCATTGTAAAAAATGTAGCATTCAAATCAGTTGGTCCGACCATAATGAGCGGACGCGTTACAGATATAGACGCCAATCCGGACGATCCCAGTATTTTTTACGTATCCTACGCATCCGGAGGATTATGGAAAACCACAAGCAATGGCTCCGATTTCACTCCCCTTTTTGATAGTGAAATGACTATGACAATCGGTGATATTGCTATTGACTGGAAACATGGCGAAACACTTTGGGTGGGCACAGGCGAAAACAACTCCAGCAGATCCTCTTACTCAGGGTCCGGCATCTATAAATCTATAGACCAGGGTGAAACATGGGAACATCTGGGGCTTGAAGAAACCCACCATATCGGCAGAATTATTGTGCATCCTGAAAATCCTGATATAGTCTGGGTAGCGGCATTGGGACATTTATACTCCACTAATCCGGAGCGAGGAGTTTACAAATCAACCGATGGTGGCAAAACCTGGGCCAAAACATTGTTTATAAATGATGCTACGGGTATAATCGACCTGGTGATGGATCCACAAAATCCGAAGGTGTTGTACGCAGCAGCGTGGGAAAGAATCCGGCATGCCTGGACATTTATTGGATCAGGAAAAGGATCTGGTATTTATAAAAGCACTGATGGTGGCAGCACCTGGACAATACTGACAACCGCAGAAAGTGGATTTCCTGTAACCGAAGGCGCAGGTCGTATCGGGCTTGCCGTGTCGTCTACCAACTCACAAACCGTTTATGCAATTCTTGACAACCAGGACCGGAGAGAAGAAGAAGAAAAAGAAGATGAAGAAGAACTGGTAACCAAGGACAAGTTGCGCAGCATTACCAGAGAAAACTTTTTAAAAATTACTGACGAAGACCTGCAAAAATTTCTCACTGACAACCATTTTCCAGAAAAATATATAGCTAAGGATGTAAAAGATATGGTAATGAGCAGTAAAATACAACCAGTTGCATTGGTTGAATACCTTGAAAATGCCAACAGCCTGCTCTTCGACACACCTGTAAAGGGTGCTGAAGTATATCGCTCTGATGACGGCGGGAAGTCGTGGTATAAAACACATGAGGAGTATATTGACAACCTCTATTTTTCATATGGATATTATTTCGGAGAAATCAGGCTTGATGCACAAAATCCGGAAAAAGTATATATACTGGGAGTTCCCCTGCTCCGGTCCGATGATGGTGGCAAATCATGGAACAACATCAATGGCTCCAATCAACATGGTGATCACCAGGCGTTGTGGCTGAACCCACAGCGCAGCGGACATTTTATCAATGGCAACGACGGGGGTATCAATATATCATACGATGACGGAAAGTCATACTACAAATGCAATTCCATTTCTGTAGGCCAGTTTTATTCGGTAAACGTGGATATGGCAAAACCCTATAATATTTATGGCGGACTTCAGGACAACGGCGTCTGGTTTGGACCTCATTCCTACCAGCATAGTAACCGTTGGCACGCTTCCGGCCAATATCCTTTTAAAATGATCTATGGTGGTGATGGCATGCAGGTAGCTATTGACACCCGTGATAACCAAACGGTCTATACCGGTTCACAGTTCGGTTCTTACGCCAGAGTAAATACTAATACCGGCGAAAGGAAATCCATAAGACCCCAGCATGACCTGGGTGAGCGACCTTACCGGTGGAACTGGCAGTCTCCGATTGCGATTTCTAAGCACAATCAGGATATTGTGTACTTCGGATCGAATTATTTTCATCGTTCGATGGATCAGGGTAATACGTTTGAAAAATTAAGTGTAGATCTGACCAAAGGCGGGAAAAAAGGAAATGTACCGTATGGTACACTAACCACAATAGCGGAATCGCCGCTTAAATTCGGGCTAATTTACGTAGGCTCAGATGACGGCCTCATCCATGTATCAAAAGATGCAGGCTACACCTGGTCGATGATATCAGGAACCCTTCCTGCGGACTTCTGGGTAAGCCGTGTGGATGCCAGCCGGCACAGCGAAGGCCGGGTTTATGCATCACTCAACGGGTACCGCTGGGACAATTTTGAGGCACTGGTGTATGTTTCTGAAAATTATGGAGAAAACTGGAAACGGATCGGATTGGATCTGCCTGCAGAGCCGGTGAATGTGATTAAGGAAGATCCTGAAAATGAAAATATTATTTATGTGGGAACCGACCATGGGGTGTATATATCACTCGACAAAGGTGCTACATTTAGCGCAATGGATGGCGGTTTGCCTGCTGTTCCGGTGCACGATCTTGTCATCCATGGCCGGGATCATGACCTGGTGCTAGGTACCCATGGACGCTCTTTCTGGGTGGCCGACGTGCAGCATATCCAGGCATTGAATGATGAAATACTAGCTAAAGACCTGTATGTGTTTTCCATTGATGCGTTAAGCCAATCCCCGAGATGGGGTACAAGAAGCTTTGGTAATTCCGGGTTTTTCGAGCCCTCTGTTAGCTTAGCATTTTATGTGGGCACAGGTGGAGAAGCCGGTATCACTATTAAAACCCAGGAAGGCCTAGTTTTAAATTCCTTCAAACATGCTTCTGATAACGGGTTGAATTATGCCTCCTACGACCTTACCATACTAGAAAGCATTGTTTCATCGTATCAGGAGGAAGTCAATAAAAATGGCAAAGAAAAAGTGACGATTGAAAAAGCAGACAATGACAAATACTATCTGCAACCAGGAAAATACACGGTAGAGATCCGTATAGGAGAAGCGTTGATGTCGGAAGAACTGGAAATAAAGAAGCCACAACACAGAAATGGGAGATAGCGCATTTCATTTAAAGACTAAAATGAAAACAAAGGCCTTTTGCAGATATTTTCTTTGGGGAGAACAGAGAACAACAGTGCCTATATAATAGACGTTATGTAAAAACAATTTTAACATGATACTAAAGGTAATTACCACGTCTATACATCGGCAGAAAGGTTTTATATTGTAAAAATCATACTATGAAATATATCTGGCTCCATTTGCTTGCTTTACATTTTATAGCCTGTGCACCAAAAGAGGAAACGGTTTGGCTGCTTGGATTTGAAAAACCAATCGAAAATCCGATTTTAATTTCAGATTCCAGTTTTACTTTTTTTGATCCCGTACTTCAAAATGAGGTGCAGTGGCAAAAAGCAGATGTCTTTAATCCTGCTGCAATTGTAAGAAATGATACAATTTACGTATTATACCGGGCAGAAGATAATCCAGGTGCCCATTTGGGAGGCCGTACTTCACGGATCGGGCTGGCTGCAAGTACCGATGGAATACATTTTAAGAAATTTAAAACACCGGTATTATACCCTGACTCGAGTGAGTATTTACAGTGGGACTACCCAGGCGGGGTTGAAGATCCGCGTATTGTGGAGCTGCCAGAAGGTAGCTATCTGATGTTGTATACAAGCTGGAATAGAAAAACAGCGCGACTGTCAGCGGCCACTTCCGACGATCTTATTCACTGGAAGAAGCACGGACCTGTTTTTGAAGATGCATATGAGGGCAAATTTTTAAATATATGGAGCAAATCGGGGTCGATTGTAACTGAAATGAAATATGGCAGGATAATCGCTGCTAAAATCGATGGGAAGTACTGGATGTACTGGGGAGAGGAATTTGTAAACCTGGCTTTCTCTGATAATCTTACTGACTGGTATCCCTTATTGGATGCCAATCAAACGTTGCTGCAGGTAATGAAAAGGAGACCAAACATGTTCGACAGCCGACTCACAGAACCCGGACCTCCGGCTTTACTTACTAAAAAAGGAATCCTCTTATTTTATAATGGGAAAAATGATGAAGGACCCAATGCCGATCCTGCGGTACCCGAAGGAACCTATAGCGGAGGGCAAGCCTTGTTTGATAAAGATGATCCCGCCAAACTGATTGACAGACTTGACACGCCCTTCATACAGCCAGACCTACCTCATGAAATAACCGGACAGTATAAAGCAGGTACAACTTTTATCGAAGGACTGGTTTATTACAAAGGAAAATGGTATCTGTATTATGGCACTGCAGATTCAATGGTTGGTTTAGCCATCAGTGAGGCAGATCCTGGCTGGATCAAAAACTAAAGAAGATAAAAATTAATTAAAAAGTATAATTCTGATTCTTGCGTTTATTTCAGTGTTTATTGACTTTCTTTAAAAACAGGTTTCCTATTACCTAAATCCTATTGATATGGTTACAGTAAATGCCACGAGGTCTCCCCTCCAAAATGGTAAAAATGGATGAACGGGCTATTTTCATATTAATGAATTAACTTAGAAAAAAGGTTTTTTTTCTTTCGCTCATATTCTTCTTCCGTAATCAATCCAAGTTCAAGCTTTTTTTCCCACTTTAAAAGTTCTTTAAACGCTTGCTTCGATGTAATTAATTTAGTTTTTACCTCACCATTTAGAACAGCACTATCGAAATTATCTATTATTAGACTGTAGATATAACCTTGTGGTTTTGTTGTTTCAACTTGAACCGTCTTAGAATGTATACTCATTTTATTTATAACAACTTGAGTATTTGAGGCTATATTTGATAGTGGTTCATACGTAGGTCCAGCATCTTGCATAATAAAATCAAATTGTTCCTTGCTAAAAGAAACACCCAGAGTAATGGTGTCACCAACACTGAACTCTTCACCATTTTGCGTAATGTATGTATCAATTTTACCTTTCTTTTGTTTAGAAATAACTTCATTATAAGTGGCAGTTTTTTGACTAAAAGAACTCATTGGCATCAAAACTGCAAATATAGAAATCAACATTAATTTTATGCTTTTCATTTACAGCCAATTTTTAGGTGGATTCGTACGTCTAAATTACTATTTGTTAGTTGAAATTTCGATAATACATGATATTTTGAACCATACCTCATAGCCTGCTCAAGGATCGTCCATGCTCATCGTCATTTTGTTGTAGTCCCTCCCATTTGAGTGAAAAAGCTGTCGATAGGTTCCCATAGTTCTATTTTGTTTCCTTCAGGGTCCATAATATGCACAAACTTTCCATATTCAAATTCCTCAATATCATCGACTATGGTTACGCCATTTTCCTTGAGTTTAAATAATAACCCTTCAATATTCTGTACTCTGTAGTTAATCATGAATTCTTTCTCAGACGGCTTGAAATAATCGGTTCCTACCTCAAACGGGCTCCATCTGAGATAATTGATTTCCTCTGGTCTATTTGCGTTTCTGAATTCGAATGGCGAACCGTAGTCATCTATTGCCAGTCCTAAGTTTGTACCATACCATTCCCTTATTTCCTGAGGATTTGTCGACACGAAAAAAATGCCACCTATGCCGGTAACTTTTGGTGTTGTGTCGTTCATAACTGTTTCTTTTTGTTTAATGGAATCTGTTTTGACGTCCTTATTGTCATCTGTATTGGTTGCTGTGTTGCAACTTATTGTCAACATTGTCAATATCAGAATTTTAGTCAGTTTGTTCATTTTATTTCATTTTAAATTGCAGCCAATGTTTTTGAATTAACGTCTTTTATCAAAACTTGTATCGATTTCTCCTGGCAATATTTCGCGCATGAACACTAACTTTTAGACATAAAATGGTTGCGGAGGGTAAGGGTGACATTTCTTGTCATAAATTGCCATCTGCGTACAATTCAACCCTTCTTTGACTGCAAGTGATATACCCTGTTCATATCATTCAGGGCAACTGGCTCAATAACTCAGTTACAATTTCCTCCCATTCTTCATCCGGCTGATTATTAGACACAGGTACTCCTGCCCTTGAATACCAGTAGCCTGCGTTGGCTTCATCGCCTTCCACACGATGCAGATATGCATGCACCCAGGATGCCATCCGGCTTGATTCGTTTTGTACAATACGATGTGCCTGACCCCAGTTTCCCGATTTCGCCTCCCATAGGGCAAGTAAATGCATATCAATCCCTTTCGGCTTTTTTTTCAGATCAATATATGTTTTAAATTCTTCAATTGTCATGGCGATGAATGCTAAATCAGCATGTAACCTGTTTGAATATTATAGAAACAAAAATCAGAAAACGAAAGTAAAAAACAATTAATACATTACGTGGTTTCATCCCTAAAATCCGGTAATTTTATACTATGTGGCAAAAATCGTTGCTCTTTTCAATTATGTTGATGACTGCCACTCTGTGTGCATGGTCGCAGGCAGTAAAACCCAAAAAAGAAGCTGAGTACTTTTTCAAGTTGGGTGAAGCAGCCTTTATTACTGACAAGCTGATGCTTGCAGAGGCATTTTACGATTCATGCATATTTATATCGCCCACTCATTTTCAGGCACATTTCTCGAGAGCAATAGCCCGCGAAAATACCGGAAATCCTGAAGGCGCCATAATCGATTACAGTATATTGATTCATTTAAACCCGGAATTTACAGAAGCATTGTGGAGCCGGGCTGTGTTACATTTCCAGTTACACCACTATGAACTGGCCGACCACGACTTCAGTAAGTTGCTCAAGTTACCGGAAGTAGAAACCAATGCCGTTTATTTCCAGCAAAGATATCCGGATAGCGGAGTCAGTAAAGTAGCAACGCTAAAGACCATGAGAGCACATATATACAACTACCTTGGCATGGTGGCAAATAAACTTGCACAATACGATCAGGCGTTTGATTATTTTGATGAAGCATTATCCATTGAACCGGATAATGCTGATATACTTGTAAACCGTGCTCAAACTTTTGAAACCGTGGGAAATCTGACTTCTGCTAAAAAGGATCTGCGAACGGCTTTGTCCATACATCCCGACAACCTCCTGGCTAAATATAACCTTGCCCGGTTACAGGAAGAAAGCACTTCTTATAACGACCTGATTGATACCTACAGTTCAATTATTCAGGATACGCCAGGATTTCCCGAGGCATATGCCAAACGCGGGTTGGCGAGGATGAATAATGGTGATCTTAACGGCGCCTTATCAGATTATGACTCGGCCATTTTATACGGGTCTGGAGATCCCGTTTTATGGATGAACCGGGGCATACTTAAACTTAAATTAAGTAATCCGGACGGTGCATATTCTGACCTTTCAAAAGCTATTGAGCTGCGCCCGGACCTAGAAAATGCATGGCTTAACAGGGGCAACGCACTAATGAAGCTGAAAAAGTATGAAGATGCTGTCCAAAACTATGATGTTGCTATCATGTATTATCCTGATTTTGCGATGGCCTATTTTAACCGAGGAATAGCCCGTTATAATCAGCAACATAAGGAAATTGCATGCCATGATATAAAAAAAGCGCTTGAACTTGGTATGGAACAGGCAGAAAGCACACTCAGGAAGATGTGCAAATAACCTTGTAACAAAATATTTAGTCCGAAAATAAGCAAATACAAGTTCACATGCTGTGAATTTTAATCCGGATAGCTGAACCAGCGTGAAGAAGTATTTTAATCCTGGAAAGACCACTTATACGCCTCTTAGTTAGTTCTAACAGGCTTTTTTATACCTTTTTATAAAGTATTTATAAAGATTCTGCCCATTGCAGAAGGCTTACCATTTGGTAGCCGTTTTGAATGATTTTCCATAACATTCTGATTTTTAATTAAGCGAAGATGTTAAAACGGGGTTTAAATAATTGTGAAATAATTGTGAAATAAAGCCAAAAACCACTGGGGAAAAATGGTTTATAAATACATGCCATATTTTTCGTCCTATTTAACTCCTTCTTACAACATTTGCATAATATAATGTTTTTAACAAATAAAATTACAAATGGAAATACAAATCGATTACAAGGAACTTGCAAAGAATTGTGAGCCTTTTTTAAGGGTGCAACCCGAATTTTTGACAATCAACGGTATTAAAGAACGCTACCAAGTTTCACGGAGCTTCGTTTATAGTTTAATCAAGGGGGGCGCACTAAAACCGTATTCGTTTAACAACGATAGCCGGCACTCCCGGACTTTTATTAAAATTGTGGAATTTGAAAATGCATTGAAACCCAAAGTATGGGCGGATAAATAAAAATGGGAAGGTCAAATAATTCAACCAGGCTTTTGGTTGACGGTGAATTACTATATAAAAGCCGCGAGGTACAAAAGCTGGATTTAAAGTGGAAAGCTGCCTGGATATATATTCTGCTTACCTCTGATTCATCCGGATTTTGGGAGCCTGAATTTGATATACTCGGCCTCCGGATCGGGGCGGGTGTTGAAGGTATAAAGGAGGAGGAGGCAGTCAAGGTTTTCAAGGGTATGTACGATGAGTTACCCAGTGGTGTATGGTTTATTCCATCCCGGATTCAACACGCCAACAAGCACGGAATAAGCACCAGTGAGAACCAAATTTGGATCTATCGTAATTGGGTTGAGCAGGGTGTAAATGTTGATAAATACAGCCATTTGATGAAACAATCAAAAGAGGAATTTATTGAGGCCCTCGAAGAGCGGGGAAAATACCCAAGTCCCGTTTATAACCCAGAATCAAAGGAAAATGTACCGAACCGCTACCGAACCGCTACCGAACCGCGAGCGTATCTCAATATAAATGTTAATGATAATGTTACTGTTAATGATTCTGCATTTGAGATTGTAAATGAAAATGTTTCTGCTGAATCTGAAAATAATTCTGACATAAAAGAGCCTGCAAAGAAAAAAAATTCGGAAAGTCTCTTTGGACATGAAAACGGTAAGCCAGGATGGGTAATTTCTAATTATCCACGTGGGCAGATATACACAGAAAAAGAACAAGGCGAAATCAAGAAATTAGTTGATACCTGGGAACTGGTAATCGGCTTTGAAAAAATAAAAGCAAAAGTGTTGGAGAAAAAAAATCTGCCACCCGAAACGGTTTCGCCATTGATACAATACTTGACTTATCAGCTTACCGAATCAAGAAATATAACTAAAATAATATAATGATGAAACCCAAGGAAATTAAAAAAACGGCTCGTTTTGTTCAATTTGCGGCAGGATGCGCAAGCATGACGATTGATGACGCAGGCCTTGATATGTCAAAAGAGAATCCCGAACGAATTGGAGTTCTCGTTGGGTCGGGCATTGGAGGCTTACGTGTGATTGAGGAGCAGCACCGCATCATGATGGAAATGGGGGCCGACCGTATTTCCCCGTTTCTTAT
>JACZXH010000061.1 GCA_022571715.1 Bacteroidota bacterium
GACAACCGATTATATTTTTCCTTATAGTTGCGAACGGATGGGTGTGATACGATGTAGCAGAGATCCGCCTGAGGTACCGACCCCAGTACTAAAGCTAGCAAAACGTGAGGAAGCATCCAAATAAACCGAGGCCGCTATATCGTATACCCCGTATTAGGCTCAGTCTATTCCTTTTTAAAAAATTTTGATAATGATTCAGATATATATTGTATCCATGAAATTGATTTGAAACTATTAACTTTGGATCCGTAGTCTAATGAAATTCCGTGAAAAATATCATGTCTATTTAGTGTTCCTGAAAAATCATCTCTCTTGATCTCAGTCGCAGTTATTAATCGTTGCTTTAACAAAGGACCTAACATCAAAGAAGAAAAGCTTCCTGGAGGTAATTCTTTAATTATTTTAGATATTTTGGGGACGCCTTTATTTTCGGTAGAGTATAGTTTGGTTTTAATAGATTCAAAACAAATTCCGTCAGCTTGGGTTAGAAACAATGGAATTGAACTATTGTAGTCTTTCCTTAAATGATTTTTAAATGCTGATCTGAGAATTTTTGCTCGGTTAGGATGTCTTTCGATTAGAGTTCTTTTAATTCTATTCAGGTCTCTTTGAAGCAGTTCCATCATGTTGTTATCCACTTTTCGCCAATGCTTTTTATAAATTTCATTAGCAAGATAGTTTGTTTGGCCTGGTGTCATAACCAATGTCGTGTACCACCCATGATCAGCAAGCTGAGCCATTGAATCAGGAAGCTTTTCAAACGATTTTCCAATTTGAACAAACTGTTCTTGCAGTCTTTCAAAGTGTTTATTGAAAGCTTCAATTTGTTGTCTAAAATATGATCCGAATTTTTCTGAGGCCTCAATTGCCTTTCTAAAATCTTCTAGAGGATCCATATTGATAGGAATAGATTGAGCCTAACACCCGAATATATGGTATTCCATGTATTTAACCTATGTCATGGGGCTATTTTCATGGTATCAACTTTGATGGCTGCTCGCCAGGTTCGTTATGGTTACTAACGTGTATGTTTCTGTTATCCTGGAATATTGTGGCCCAGCAATACCTGAATATACCTCAGGTTCACTTCATGCTTTAGCAGTTGGGTTGCAATTAAATGGCGTCGCGAATGTACGATCAATGCGAGGCGGGTAGAAATTATCAGCATAACGGTTGCCAAACCTCACGGATGATCGCCATAAATAGTGAATCACCAACGCACAACGTTTCGGGTGATCAACTGTTATTCGTACTTCAAGGATTCAACCGGATTTATTCTTGCTGCAATTAAAGATTGCAAACCTATCGATAAAGTAACAAGACCAACAACAGAAACTCCGCTTATCAGGAAGATGAGTGGATTGATTGCTACCCGGTAAGTAAAAGAAGTCAACCAACTATCAGCCAGCCAGTAGGAAATCGGCCAGGCGATCAGATTTGCGCCTAAAACCAATAGTAAGAATTTTTTTGAGAGAAGTGAAGTGACACCTATGGTAGATGAACCGAGCACTTTCCGTATTCCGATCTCTTTGGTGCGTCTTTGTACGGAAAGCCTTGTTAGTCCGATCAGTCCCATCCAGGCAATAAAGATGGCGAAAATTGAGGCAGCATTTACGATATCACCCCAACGCTTTTCTTCCCTGTATTGCCGGGCAACCATTTCATCCACAAAACTGTAGGTAAACGGAATATTGGGATTTCCCTGTTTCCATAGTTCAGATAAATGATCAATAATTGGCGGTATTTCTCCCGGTGTAAAGCGTACATATAGTTGATACAAATTAGGTGGCCACATATACGTACTTAGTCCTCCCACACCATCCAGTAACGTTTCACTATCTATGGTTAAAATCAAGGGGTCCACTTTGCTCCGGAGACTGTTGAAATGAAAATCTTTAACAACGCCAATTATTCGGTGGGATTCGTTAAAGTCTTTACCCGGAATTTGTTGCTCCAATGGGTTGTCCCAACCGAAATGTCTGACCAAGGACTCATTCACGACAATGTCCGTGGAAGGATTACCTTTTTTCTCGTCGAAGAATTCTCCTTCTAACAACTCCACACCCATTGTTACAAGATAATCGTTGCTTACGAGGTTGTAACAAAGTTTCTCATCAGTTTCATCTATTTGCCGAAAGGTCAGCGTTGTCCAGGGTTCTGATGAATTATTCATCGATGCTGTCACGGATGATATTCTACTATTGCTCAATGACTGTGTTTTTAAGCGGGCCACAAGCACTTTAGCGGCTTCCGTATCATCCGAATTTCCAAGACTGATCTGAATTAAATTATTCTTCTCAAATCCCAGGTCCTTGTTCTGCACATACTGCATTTGAGATCTTATAATGATAGTGCCAATGATCAGGACGGTCGAAATTGTAAATTGAACAACCACCAGGCTTTGACTAAAAAACCCAGATCTGCTTTTTGAAGATACGTTTCCGTGAAGTGCATTGATTACCTGATAATCTACAAGAACCAGGGATTGAAGACCTCCATTCACAAGCGCTACCAACGCTGAAATACCCACCAAAACCAGGAGAATATCCCAGGTTGGAATAAATTTGATTTGTGTATCCACCAGCTGGTTGAAAACCGGCAACATTACCCAGGCCAGGATTAAACCGATCATACTAGCAAGAAATGAAAGCGCAAAAGCCTCAATGAGCAATTGAAAGCGTAACATGCTTTTATGAGCACCTAACACTTTACGCAATCCAATTTCCTTCAACCTCACAAGCGCGTGACCGGTGGAAAGGGTTATGAAATTTATGACCGAAACAATAAACACCAGGAAAACCAACCCAATCATTATGAGAAGTTTTGCAGGATTAGTATATGCAGCGTTTCCTACAATATCATTTTCCAGATGGATGCTGCTTAATGGTTGAAATATAACTTCCACTTTGGAATCATCATCGGGATTGAAGTTGAGCACATTTGAAGATGTCCATTCCGCCTCCTCAACAAGAGTATTGGGCTGTAATAAGACATAATTTTCCAGGATCCCATAGTTATAAGACTCTATAACCTCTTGCGGAACAAGCATCGAATAGGCTTCAAAAGGAACCAGGAAGTCTACCTTAAGACTTGACTGGTCTGATTTACCATCGATTACGGCTTGAATAGTAAATGACGAGATAGAATCATTCATGTTAAATGTAAGCGTTTTACCAATGGGATCAATATCACCAAAATACTGTACCGCCTTTTGCCGTGAGATCACTATGCTGCTTTTCAAACCCAGCGCTTGATCGCTTCCGTTTAGAACAGGAAAATCAAATATCTTCAGAAAGCCGGGATCAACAAAGTAAGCAACTTCTTCTGATGGTACGTTGTTTTTAATAATGGTTACCGTACTGCTTGCATACCGTGTGGCAGCTACCACAGCAGGTACCTCGTCCAGCAGTTTATTACCAACAGGAACAGAAGTGATGGCGCTTCGGCTTGTAACTTCACCTGTTTCCTTTTTTATCACCGCCATGGCCACACGATATATATTCGCTCCATTTTTATGAAAATTATCATATCCCATCTCCTTTTTGACAAACAAGAATACCAGCAAGATGAAGGTCACCGCCATGGATAACCCTAAAATATTTACGATTGAATAAAACTTGAACTTGGTCATACTCCTGGATGCTACCAACAGATGACTTTTGATTAATCCGATATTCATATAACTCATGGTTATTTTATTCCGCAGAAAAATGGATGGGTGGAAAAGACGAATGACATTCCAATAATAAAGCTGCTTCGCTTTCCGTTTTCCGCTCGAGACAATGGCTTCTGCATATTGCTCTTGAAAATCAAATAAGATCCCTTCCAGCAACTCATCCGGACAAAACCAACGTAGTATCCGAATAGCCAGTGTGGGTGGGGGTGGCTGTGGCTGTGGACGATTATGACCTTTCATATGCCAATTAAATTCACCTGCGGAATCAGCTTCCAAAGTTTTTGTCTTAGCTCCTTCAAATCATAAAGCAGAGAAACTCCAGCGTTAGTGATTCTGAAATATCTTTTTCTTCTACCTCCACGAGTTGTAGTAGCCCCTCCCATTTTGGATTTTACAAAACCCTTATCTTCCAACCTGTACAAAGTAATGTGAGCAGCACTCAGGTTCACAGTTCTATCATATTGTGACTTTATTTCTTTAACAACTTCGTTGCCATAGGCATTGTTTCCCAGTATCCAGACCATAGTCAGAACCAGTTCTTCAAACTCTCCCAGGTATGTTTTTTTCATTTGTATATAAATTGTAAAAGATATAAACGTACTATTTGTATATAGGTTGTAAAAGAAATGAAATTTTTTTAAAAGAATCTGGGGTTTTCTCTCCTTTGCAACAATGTTGGAGGACTCGAAGGTGAGGTTGCTTTAGGAAAAAGGCTGGCAACGGTTAGTGTATAACGTTTTTTTAATGCGTTATGACACAAAGCTTATTTATTCTCCTGTAAAGATCGTTTTTTCGTCCACAAAGCAGATTGGGTTTTCAAATGGGTCATTTGCATAAAACAGTGTTTCTCCCCAAGGCATTTTTTCAATCTCTCCAACATATTTGCAATCCAATTTCTTCATTTTAGCATTAACACTTTGAATGTCTGCTACTGCAATATATATGTATTGATTTTCATGAAATTTCCAACCCTGGCCATATTCATCTCCATCAGCTTTGGGGTCATAGCAGGCCAAAATTGTTCCACCTAAATTAAAATAGTGCCTACCTGGAGAAACTCTTATGCCTTTCTGATTTAAAATTCGGGAATAGAAATTTTCAGCTTTGTCAATATTTTTTACTGGTAAAATTATTCTGTAAAGTCGTTGTTTCATTTTTTTTGATCTCAGGCATTATATGATCTCATAAAGTTTATATTGTCCTGTCTTCCCTTTTAAGGTAGCTTCGTACATATTATAATTAGGATATTTGTTTTTAATTTCAGAATAAGCCTCTTCAGAAAGTAAAAGTTTAGTGCCAAATTCTTTGTTAGCGGATTCAATCCGACTGGCATAATTTACATTATCACCTATTACTGCCATTTTTTTCATGGCTCCGGTATCAAAAGGACCTACGATAACATTTCCATAATGTACGCCTGCTCGAATTCCAAATTGTATATTAAAATTTTCTTCAAGATATTTATTAAATAGTTTTAATTTTTCGTTCATTCCGTCTATTGCATTAAATGCATCGAGTACGGAATTATTGCTTTTATTATCCATACCAAAAACGGCCAAAATACCATCACCTGCTACATCGCTAATAATGCCGTTATTGTCTTGAATAATCGTATTCATAATTCGATAATATCGATTCAGTACATGAACAATATCATAAGGAGGAAATTTTTCCGCCAAAGAAGTATAATTAACAATATCTGTAAATACTATTGTCAATTTTTGTTGAATACCTAGAGCAATTCCTGACTGATCGGAAAACTGTTCGAAAATAATATCCATATCCATTTTGTCTGATACCATTCTTCGGATGGATATATTGCCATTTATATGGGTTTGACAAGCCAGTCGGATTTCTGCAGGAAAATTTAATTTATCCGCAATTAGTTTTTCAGCCTCATTTCTTGGACTACAATTTTCTAATCCTTTCCTTATACTAACCCTGCAAGTAGAGCATTTTGCTTGTCCGCCACAGGCATGCGTATGATTAATATGAGCCGCTAAAGTGGCTTCCAATATGGTACTATTCTCGAGACAATTAATCTCTTTATGTTCTTTAAACAGGTGAATCTTATGTGATTTAATATTCTTCGTATCATTCATTTGCCCAGTTGACTACAATGTTGCACGAACGCAGTTGTGTTCGAGATTTTAAATTTTGCTACCGAAGGTAGTAAATATTAGAGGATTGATAGAACGTTACCAAATTACGTTTAACAACTTGCTGTATACGTTTTCACCAGATGGGTAGCTGAAAGTTGGCAGGTTCCGTTAGTTGAAATATTAATTTGATTTAAGCTCAACATTCTCGTATATTTTCAAAGCAGTGAACGTGCAGAGTACGAAGCAACTTTGATCAGCTTTAGCTGATTGTGCTAGAACGATTTGAGCAAAAGCTTGTTTTTAGTGGCGTTTATATTTTGTTACCCCGACATTTATGAACAACTATTGTATTGGCAAAAAAAGTGAATTACCTGAATCATCGGCAGCCATTAAATAACAAGATCAAGCTTTCTCTACTGACATTAACTCTAAATTATGCTCTTTTCCTTTTAATGTTATATCCCCTTTCGATTGAACAATCCATTGTTTTGGCTCAGGCTGAATATAATGACATAGGTCGTTCGAGATCAAAAATAATGACTCTAATTGGTTGCATTGACCTTGTATTCTTGCAGTAGTGTTCAGCACATCTCCCGAATAGGTAATATCTCTTTTAATAATACCCACCTCCCCTGCTACCACTTCGCCATAATGTGCTCCGGCCTTAAACTCTGGAATCGTACTATATTTTTTCATATACTTCGCTCCATTCTTCTTTATTTCTGCCTGTATTCCAAAAAAGCAACTCAAGTATTGATTTTTATTTTTTACCTTATCTAAGCTCCATGAAACCACGACTTCATCTCCTACATATTGGTAAATTTCAGCCTGGCTATTAATAATTGGATCGGTTATATCAGAAAAAATGTCTTTTAAAAATTGATGGTATTTTTCGCCTCCCAATTTCTCAGCAATTGTAGTGGATGATTTCAAATCTAAAAACATGAACACCCTGTTTTCATGCTTAGGTAAATGATATTTCCCGGTTATTATTTTCCATAGATTCCCAGGTCCAAACTTATTGCTTACCTGAACTGAAAAATGACTAATTGCTACTACTATAGCCCAAAATATTATGTTTTTTACATGCATAGTGGTTAAAATCTGCTCCAGAAAAAATGCCTTAGCGTTGGGATTGGAAAGGGGATGCGGATAATTGATGACAGTAGGAACAACAGCGCTAAATAAAGTAATAATAGAAGTTATAAGCACAAAAAAAGCAACTACGACAATTAAACCGGTATAAAATGGCCTTGTTCTAAACTTTCGATTGACAATAGTGAGGGCCACGCCTCCCATCATACCACCAAAAAATCCTGCTGAAACATTAAACGTTAGAGCATCTAAAAAGGTATAATTTTGATGAGGACCACTGGAAAGATGGCTAATTAAAAGTAAGAAATCATAAGTAGTTAAAAATAATCCCAGAAAAGTCCATATGACAATCATGGTTAAAATTCTTATTAAGTGAATCTTTAGCATAGTCCTTGATATTTACAGAAAGTAAAATATTAACTAATAGAATGACAATTTTAATTTAACTATTTCTACTATTTAGTATTTTTTATATTGTGTAACGTTCTCGGCCCAAACAATCATAGCGGTATTTCCACCAGCGAAACGTCAGCCGAACTTTTAAATTTAGTCAATAATATTTCCATCTTGTAATCTCGCTAAATGTTATCCGGTCTTAATGTATGAGGTACCTTTATACACTTTCTGCGATTTGATCAGTGCACTTTAATAAATAAGAAAGGATATCGTTATCAATTAAGACAGCTCTTAACTTACTGAATTCTTGATGTTCCCTGTACTCGTCTTTTAATGGCATGCTCAGGCAAATGCTTCCAAATACACTAAAAAATACCCATCTATTCATGACCTGAACCAGCACCACCCTGCCGCCACACCAAGTGTCCTGGAGGTATTTCCTGCAAGGTTTTGTCTGCATATCCTGAAATTTACCAATCACTTTGTTTATTTAGAGATTCTTTACAATTTGGTAGCACATGTCAGCACAGGAAGCAGTAAGCATCGGCGTCGATCTGGGAGGTACACACATTAAGTATGCCGTCATCCGGGAGCAGGGTCATATTGTCTGGGAAGGATCGAGACCTACCCGTGCAGGATTGTCGCAGGAAGCCGTGCTGGAGAATATTATTTCCTGTGTGCAGGAAGCTAAAAACGAGGCATCTGAGGCTGACTGTATTCCCCTGTGTGTTGGTGTAGGAACTCCGGGCCTGGTGGATGTTGAAATGGGGATTGTACGGGGAGGCGCTTTTCAACTCCCCGATTGGAATAATATTGCGCTGCGTGACATCGTTTCGGACGCCACTGGCCTGCCGGTATTTGTTGACAACGATGCCAACATGATGGGCCTCGGTGAGTGCGAGTATGGTAGTGCAGGGAAATGCCGGAACATGATTTTTCTGACTATCGGTACGGGCATAGGGGGTGCGATCATTATTAACGAGGAACTGTATCGGGGCCATAATTATGCAGGAAGCGAACTAGGGTGCTTTATGATGTCTTTTGAAGGTAAAACTGCGTTTTGGGAGGATTTTGCTTCTACCGAAGCCATGATACAAAGATACCGGCGAAAAGCAGGAGATATCCCTGATAAAGAGACAATTAACGGGCATTATATATTTGAAAAATATCGCGCAAACAATCCAGTTGCCGTGGATGTGATTGATGAGAATACCCACCTGATCGGACTTGGCGTAGCGGGTTACCTCAATATCTTCAATCCGGAAATGGTGGTAATCGGAGGCGGTATATCGGAAGCCGGTGATTTTTATATCGACAAAATCCGAAAAGTAGCCTTAAAATACGCCATGAAAGAGTGCAGTGAAGGAGTGGAAATTCGGGCTGCAAGCCTAGGGAACAAAGCCGGTTTCTTAGGCGCTGGTTATTTCGCAATGAAACAATTTAACCTAAAAAAATAAACCCATGAACAAAAATATTTATATCGTCGGCCTTATACTCCTGACTTTTTTCGTTATCTCATTCCTAACCAATATTTTAGGAGCACTCAATCCAAATGTTTCGCAGAGCTACGACCTGTCAGAGACCATGGCCGGATTTTTACCTTTTTCATTTTTTATTGCATATGGTGTCATGTCAATCCCTTCAGGATTCCTGGTTGAAAAGTGGGGTGAAAAAAGGATGATGATACTGGCATTTGCACTTGCCTTCTTAGGAGCGTTGGCGTTTGCCATTCGTCCGGAATTTAATGTTTTTGTGGTTTCCTTGTTTATCATCGGCTCAGGGATGGCGGCTTTGCAAGTTGTAATCAATCCGCTATTGAGGGTAGCGGGTGGTAAAACACACTTTGCTTTTAATTCCGTATTGGCACAGCTCGTATTTGGCCTGGCCTCATTTATCAGCCCGCAGATGTATTCATACCTGGTATCCAATATTGAACAGGGAAATGTGCAAAAACCACTCATTGGTTTAATGACCGGCCTGGTGCCACCACTGATGTCGTGGGTGGCAGTGTATTGGGTATTTGCCGTTATTGGCCTGTTAATGATTGTGGTGATTATTCTCGTGAAGTTTCCAAAGGTCGAATTGCAAGAAGATGAAAAAGTAGGATCCAAAGAAAGCTATGTGGAGCTATTTAAAAATAAGTATGTCATCCTTTTTTTTCTGGGCATATTTGCTTATGTCGGCACAGAGCAGGGAATTTCTTACTGGATGTCAAAATTTTTGAATATTTATCATGGCTTCGATCCCGATACCACCGGAGCTGATGCGGTATCATATTTCTGGGGGCTGATGACCATTGGGGGTGTACTGGGGCTTGTACTCTTGAAATTGTTCGACAGTAAACTTGTACTAAGGTGGTTTACAATACTCGCTATGATTAGTCTTGCTATCGGTTTGCTAGGAAGCGATCGGATATCATTATGGGCTTTCCCGATTTCAGGTTTCTTCTTGTCGGTCATGTACCCTGTTATCGTTTCCCTGGGGCTCAATTCAGTTTCAAAACACCACGGTTCTTTTGCAGGCATACTCATGACAGGTATTGCCGGAGGGGCCATTGTACAAATACTGATCGGGAGTATCAGCGATTTATTTTCATTAAAAACAGGAATGGTATTTTTGTTCATTACACTTGGTTACATATTCAGTATCAGCATCTGGGCAAAGCCCCTGGTATCGAATGAGACCATCCGAATGAAACGTAAAAGAGAAAAGGAAGAAGCTTCCCTTTCCTAAACTAATCAATAATTTACTGAACATTTCGTATGGATGAATTGAATGATTTTTACAGCAATTTTGAGCACCTCACCACAGAGATTTTCGAAAATGCAGATAAAGGTTCCCTATATGTAGCACAGATTATTGCTGATCTGATCAGAAAAAAAACCGAGGCCAACGAAATGACCGTACTGGGGCTTGCTACCGGTGCATCGCCTATCAGGATGTATGATGAACTGGTACGCATGCACAAGGAAGACGGGCTTAGTTTCCAACAAGTGGTAACTTTCAATCTGGATGAGTATTACCCGATTCTGAGCGACTCCTTGCAGAGTTATAACCACTTCATGTATGAGCATCTCTTCAGCCATATCGATATTAAACCCGAAAACGTACACATTCCCGATGGTACGCTAGATATAAAAGATGTACCCGGATATTGCAGGAGCTACGAAGAGAAGATCAGAGAGTACGGGGGATTGGATGTGCAGATCCTTGGAATTGGTCGTACAGGTCATATCGGATTTAACGAGCCAGGCTCGCATCTAAAATCGCTGACCCGGCTGGTATCTCTTGACAACATTACCCGGTTAGACGCTGCAAAAGACTTTCTTTCACTACAACGGGTACCTCGTCGGGCTATCACAATGGGTATAGCCACGATAATGGGCGCCAAGCAAATTTATATTTTCGCCTGGGGGGACAGGAAGGGACAAGTGGTGAAAAACATGGTGGAAGGCGACATTGACAACAGGATTCCGGCCACTTATCTTCAGGAGCATGACCATGTGCATGTAATTCTTGACAAACCGGCTGCAGCGCTGCTCTCACGTATAAAAACTCCCTGGCTGACAGGTTTCCCCGAATGGACAGACGCACTACGGAAAAATGCGGTGGTGTGGTTAAGCCTGAAGCTGGATAAACCAATACTGAAACTTACGGACAAGGATTATAACGATAACGGTCTCGGTGATCTGGTGGCAGACCAGGGGCCTTCATATGACATTAACATCAAGGCATTTAATGAACTTCAGCACACCATTACAGGCTGGCCCGGAGGCAAACCCAATGCAGACGACAGCCAGCGGCCTGAAAGAGCAGAACCGACACAGAAAAATGTCATTGTATTCAGCCCGCACCCGGATGATGATGTGATCTCGATGGGTGGTTCGCTAATGCGATTGGTGGATCAGGGGCATAATGTGCATGTAGCATACCAAACCTCTGGCAATATTGGCGTCTTTGATGAGGACGCCATGAGATTCCTGGATTTTGTCCTTAATATCAATCGGAAAATGAACTTAAAAGACGAGGAAGCAGAAAAACGGTATCTGAAAATACAGAAATTCATTGAATCAAAAGAACCAAGTCAGAAGGATTCTCAAGAGGTGCTTTGGGTAAAAGGCCTGATCCGCGAAACCGAAGCAAGAGCAGCATGCAAGTTCAGTGGAGTGAATCCTGGCAAGATACATTTTCTGAATATGCCGTTTTATGAGACGGGTCAGATCAGAAAAGCGCCGCTGGGTAAAAAGGACATTGCGATCGTTGAGAACCTCATGCGGGAGGTAAAACCGCACCAGATATTCGCCGCTGGCGATTTTGCAGACCCTCATGATACGCAGCAGGTATGCTTGCAGGCGATCATGAAAGCGCTGAAAAATATTAAAGCAAGCGGTGACGACGACTGGGTCAACAACTGCTACCTGTGGCTGTACCGGGGTGCCTGGGAAGAATGGCCTGTTGAGCAATTAGAAATGACTGTGCCACTGAGTCCGGGTGAACTTGAGCGTAAAAGAAAGGCCATATTTATCCATCAGTCCCAGAAAGACAGCCCTCTCTTCCCCGGCGATGATACAAGGGAATTCTGGCAACGTGCTGAAGATCGCAACAGGCACACCGCCAGCCTTTTTAACAAACTCGGCCTGGCCAATTACGAAGCCATGGAAGCGTTCGTGCGATTAAAATTCTAACCATAAGAGGGTAATTCAATCACTATTACGAAAGGAGTGATCACTGAGAATTCAGATCCTGAAACCTGTCACCCTCCGGCAAAACATTGGCTCGATAAAGAAAAACACCAGGAAAATATTACTTTTTCTAATCACTGGTTTATTTTTAGCATTAACACATACCTTTTTTTGAATAGGACTTTAATTAAAGCACGAATGAAATCCCAAAAAGCATCTCTATTGGCTATAATGAGCCTGTTGGCTCTTTCCTGCTGCCAATCAGGTACGTCACTCGAAAAGCTGGACTACCAGATCAACGAAGAATTCGGGAACATACAGGGAACCTTCGCAGTGGCATTTAAAGATCTTTCGACCGGAACTGTACTTTTTATTAACGAACACGAATCATTTCATGCAGCCAGCACGATGAAAACCCCCGTACTGATAGAAGTGTATAAGCAGACAAGTGAAGGAAGATTTGCGCTGACCGATTCTATTGAAATAAAAAATACCTTTAAAAGCATTGTTGATGGAAGTCTTTACAGCCTCACAGCTAATGATGACAGCGAGAAAGAGCTATACAACATTACCGGGAAAAAGCATACCATTTCTGACCTTGTGTATGAAATGATCATTGTAAGCAGTAACCTGGCAACCAACATAATCATTGAGCTCGTAGGAGCAGATAATGTAACGCAAACCATGCGTGATCTCGGCGCACCCGATATTCAGGTGATACGCGGTGTGGAAGACATCAAAGCTTTCGAACTTGGCCTGAGCAATACCACAACGGCATACGATCTGATGATTATTTTTGAGCGAATGGCAAAAGGTGAAACGGTAAACGAGGAGGCTTCTGAAGCCATGATCAATATTTTGCTGGATCAAAAATTTAATACAATCATTCCTGCTAAGCTGCCCGATGATGTCCGGGTAGCGCACAAAACCGGTGCAATTACAGGTGTGCACCATGATTCAGGCATTATTTTCCTTCCCGATGGCCGTACGTATGTGCTGGTACTGTTATCAAAAGAGGTAGCTGACACAGATGCGGGTACTTCTGCCCAGGCAAACGTATCACGATATCTTTATGAGTTTATGACACAATGAATTTATATGAAATTCATTTCATCCCAGAGTCGTTCAAATTCGTCAATATAGGCTTCTACAATCCGGTAATTATCCGTTACAATAATATTTTCATTGTTAGATTCTGAAGCTGCGCGCGTCCAGTTATAGCTGCCAGTTATCAAGTTCAGCCTATCCACAATAGCAAATTTGTGGTGCATTAGGCTTTTATCCGTATCAATTTTTACCTGAATACCCTCGTTCTTAAGCCTGAAAATATCGGATCCCCTGTCCATGATTTTTTCATCATCCGTTATGATTCGAGTAGCAATGCCCTTCCTGAAAACATCTATAATGGAGCCCGAAATCAGATTATCACTGATGGTAAAAAGACAGATATCAAGCGACTTACCTGCGTTTGTTATTACTTCGATCACCCGTCCCCGGATATCATCATTATGGCTGAAATAGGCATTGTTATGCTTCTTGTTTGTGTCAAAATCTCCAAGCAGGCGGTTCACTTTCTTCAGCCATTTAAAAACGAATGGGTAAATTGTTGCATCGGCCTTTTCAGAAGCAAGCCAGGTGGCATATTTCATCAATTCTATTCGGGTTTGAGCAGAAAGATACTCTTCCTTCAACGTTTGCAGGATATCATGGGCTTCATCACGCGAAAGAAATACATCATCCAGCGACGCCTTTATTTTATCCTTCAGCTTATCCATACATCATTTTTTAAGTCTGGACAACAGCAATATCACAAAGCATTTATACGTATTTGAATGTAGATTTCTTATGACAATTTTGGGTTAAAACTTCATTTTTTATATTATCCACCCGAATTAAAGAAGTTGAGGGAGAAGACAAAGAAAAAAATTTACACCATCAGTGAAAAATCGCCATACTCGTTTTGGGTAACCCGGTTGCGGTAAGTATGAAACAGGGTATGAGCCATGGTATCTTCCCACGGCGCGGTAAACTCATACCCACCTATGGATTTGATGCCTGCAACTTCGGCGGCCGTACCCGTAAAAAATGCTGCATCGGCCCCGTTGATCTCATCAGGCAGAATTTTTCGTTCTATTACCGGAAATCCAAACTCCCGGGCATATTCTATGATGGTTGCACGAGTAATTCCCGGCAGTATATTTCCCAGTGAGGGCGTAAGGAGTTCTCCGTTTTTCTCCAGGAAAAAATTAGCTCCGGGGCCTTCGGCAATATATCCCTCCGAATCCAGCAACAAAGCCTCATCGAACCCTTTCGATTTGGCTTCCGTAGTTGCGAGAATCGAATTAGTGTACTGGCCGGTAACTTTTGCATCTACAGGCACCGAATGTGGATTTGGCCTCTGATATGAGGAGATCATCACGCGAACAAACTTATCCCCCAGATAGCGACCCCAGCTCCAGGCTGTAATCAGCACGTGTACCTCATCGGTCAGTGTCAGCGTCATTATTTGCCCCAAGGTACACAAGCGGACGTATATAGGCATTATAAAGGTTGTTCTTCTCCAGCAATTCGTAAGATACCTTAATCAATTCCTCTACGGAATACGGAAGAGTGATATTCATCCTTTTAGCAGAATGATGGAGGCGCTCATAATGTTCACGCGCTTTGAAAATCTGAGGCCCTGCAGGCGTATCGTACGAACGGATGCCTTCAAATACACCGTTTCCGTAATGCAGGGTCTGGCTGAACAAGTCACCAACCGCTTCTGCGGCTTTGATCCATTTGCCATTTAAAAAAAGAAGGGTGTTATCGTTGTAATACATAACTGTTTTTATTCTGCTAAACTTTTTGAAAGAATGATATCGGATATGGCCGATCCGACTTTGGTTGTAGTGAAAAATTTGGTTGTGTTTAGGTCATTGGTAACAATCCCTCTGGCGATTGCTTCGGCAACTGCCTCCCGAACAGCCAGGCTCTCTTCAGCCAGTCCAAACGAATGTTCCAGCAGCATTGCAAGTGAAAGTACAGACGCCATGGGATTTGCTGAATTTTTACCCGCAGCCTGTGGATACGAACCATGGATAGGCTCAAATAAGGAAACAGTTTCACCCACTGACGCAGAGGGCATAAGCCCGAGGGAGCCAGTGATCACCGAAGCTTCGTCTGTGATAATGTCGCCAAACATGTTTTCGGTAAGTATCACATCAAATTGTGCCGGATTCAGTATCATCTGCATGGCGGCATTATCCACAAACATAAACTCCAGTACAATATTCGGATAGTCTGCTGCCATTTCCTGCACGGTCTTGCGCCACAACCGGCTGGTGGCAAGCACATTGGCTTTGTCAACCAGGGTTAGCTTGCCGCTCCGCTTTCCTGCAGCATCAAACGCAAGTCTGGCGATACGAACAATTTCAATGCGACTATACGAACAGGTATCAACAGCTTTGGAATAGTCCTTTGCCACAAAACTGGGTTTGCCAAAATAAATGCCACCGGTAAGCTCGCGGTAAACCACAAAATCAACATTGCGGATGCGCTCCTCTTTCAATGGCGACAAAGTAATGAGGTCATCGAATGTAGTAACCGGCCGGATGTTGGCATAAAGACCAAGCGTTTTTCGCATACGAAGCAATCCCTCTTCCGGCCTCATACGGACTGCCGGGTTGTTATCGTATTCAGGTGTACCGATGGCACCGAATAAGATCGCATCCGAAGAACGGCAAATTTCTTCTGTATTTTCCGGGAATGGGTCTCCTGCTGAGGCTATTGCAGTGGCTCCGATTTCACCGTATGTCAACGTAAAATCATGACCAAACCGCTCTTCTACGGCTTTCAGCACTCCCGTCGCCACCCTGATTACTTCAGGCCCGATGCCATCTCCCGGTAATACGGCAATTTTCCCTCTCATTTTTAAAACGTTTCCAATGTATAAAAACTTCTTTTTTCATATTCTTGTATCGATTCCAGATGATCCAGTAAAAACTCAAATTCATCCTTGCCGGTAAGCAGGCAATGTTTCTTAAACGGATTGATCTCAAACGGTTCCGATAGTGCCATTCCGGGCAGTATGATTAGTTGTGCCTTCAAATTAACTTCAACTTCCATACGCGGATTGTCCTCTATGTTGCGAAACAGGGTTTCTAAAAAAGTTTCTGACACTTGTACCGGCAGAAGGCCGTTGTTCAGGGCATTGTTTTTGAATATGTCTGCAAAATAGCTTGACACCACGACCCTGAAACCATAATCAAATATGGCCCAGGCGGCATGTTCGCGACTGGATCCACATCCGAAGTTTTTTCCTGCCAGAAGTATCTTACCTGCATACTTTTTATTGTTAAGCGGAAAATCTTTTATCATTTCCCCTTGATCATCAAAACGCCAGTCTCTGAACAGGTTTTCACCAAATCCTTCCCGTGTGGTAGCTTTTAAAAAGCGTGCCGGAATGATCTGGTCGGTATCAATATTTTCATCAACCAACGGAACAACAGAAGATATCAGTTTGTCAAATATTTTCATTCTACTGTTATAAAATTTCCCGAACATCAGCTATGTATCCTTTTATCGCTGTGTAAGCGGCAGTCAGCGGGCTGGCCAGCAATGTCCGCGATCCGGGGCCCTGACGTCCTTCAAAATTCCGGTTTGATGTAGAAACGCAATACTCTCCTTTTGGTATTTTGTCTTCATTCATTGCCAGGCATGCTGAACAACCCGACTGGCGGAGTTCGAATCCGGCTTCTTCAAGTATTTTATCTATTCCTTCTTTCCGGGCCATAACTTCGACCTGACGTGAACCCGGCACAATCAACGCGGTGATGTTAGGCGCTTTCTTCCTGCCTTTCACAACCCGTGCCACCTGCCTTAAGTCCTCAATCCGGCCGTTCGTGCATGAGCCTATAAACACGTAGTTCACCTTTTTCCCAAGTAACGGTTTACCTGCATCAATGTTCATGTAATTCAATGATTTGTCAAATGAATAGGTTTCGCCGTTCAGCGCATGCTCCGAAGAAGGAACCTTTTCATCTACGCCCATGCCCATACCCGGATTAGTACCGAAGGTGATCATGGGCGCAATGTCGTCTGCATGAAATGTAAGTTCCTGGTGGAATACAGCGTCTTCATCCGTTTTAAGTGAATCCCAGTACGATTTCATATTTTCCAATGCGTTGCCACGGGGAGTAAACTCTCTGTTTTTTAAATATTCAAAAGTTACCTTATCAGGAGCGATCATTCCTCCACGTGCGCCCATTTCAATACTCATATTGCAAACAGTCATCCTGCTTTCCATTGATAAGTTTCTAATCGCCTGTCCGGAATATTCCACAAAATAGCCGGTAGCGCCACCCATTCCGATTTTGGAAATGATATATAATATAAGGTCTTTGGCCGAAACACCATTCTGCAGAACACCCTCCACATTTATCTGCATGGTTTTGGGTTTGTATTGAAGCAAAGTCTGTGTTGCCAGTACATGAAGTACTTCGCTGGTACCAATGCCAAACGCAATGGTTCCGAAGGCGCCATGTGTTGAAGTGTGGCTGTCACCACATACAATGGTCATTCCCGGTTGAGTTATGCCGAGTTCAGGTCCAATTACATGCACGATTCCCTGGAACGGGTGCCCGAGACCGTAAAGCTCGATTCCATACGTTTTGCAATTTTCGGTCAGCGTGCTTACCTGTTTTCTTGAAAGTGCATTTTTAATAGGCAGGTGTTGATCATACGTTGGCACATTGTGGTCAGCAGTAGCTATGGTTTGTTTTGGCCTGAATACCTGCAATCCCTTCTCTTTTAAACCGGTAAACGCCTGTGGGCTTGTAACTTCATGAATAAAATGCCTGTCAATATAAAGCACTAATGGCCCGTCATTAATTTCACGGACCACATGCTGATTCCAGACTTTATCAAATAATGTTTTGCCCATCTATTTTGAAATCACGATACTATATGACCTTTATGTTATACCTGCTCACGGACGAGTGTCCTTGAAACTACCCCTTCTGCTAATGTTATCAACTGCTTATCCGAAATTATTTTATTACCATCGGCTTCTTCAAGAAACCGCTCATAGATCGTATCAAGGTGACTATTGAATCGCGGAAATTTGAGTTTTTCGAGCTTAAATTTCAGAGCAGCCCGGCCGCTTCTGGCTGTAAGTACAATCGAAGTGTGGTCCACCCCTACTTCGTTCGGATGCATTATTTCGTATGTAGTTCGGTTTTTAATAACCCCGTCCTGATGAATGCCTGAGGAGTGCGCAAATGCATTACATCCGACAATTGCTTTGTTAGGCTGAACAGGCATCCCCATGGTTTCGGAAACCAACTTGCTCAACGGACACAGTAATTCAGTATTTACGCCTGTAATATAGTTTAGGTCTTGATGTTTTTTCAAGATCATGACTATTTCTTCAAGTGATGTGTTACCTGCTCGTTCACCGATCCCGTTTATAGTACACTCCACCTGGATGGCACCGTTTTGTATGGCTGCAATGGTATTGGCAGTAGCCAGCCCCAGGTCATTGTGGCAGTGTGTGGACACATGCACCAGATCTATCCCTTCCACATGTTCGATCAAATATCTGATTTTTTCGCCGTACTCTTCCGGCAGACAGTACCCCGTTGTATCCGGTATATTTACCACCGTAGCTCCGGCTTTTACCACCCCTTCTATCACTTTTGCCAGATATTCATTGTCAGTCCGACCGGCATCCTCTGCATAAAATTCAACATCATCCGTATAGTTTCTGGCATACTTTACACACCATATGGCGCGTTCATAAATCTCATCCTGGTTGCTTCTGAATTTATATTTAATATGCTGATTCGAGGTGCCGATACCTGTGTGAATCCTGCCTCTTCTGGCATGTTTGATTGATTCGGCCGCACAGTCTATATCTTTTGCTACTGACCTTGACAGGGCACATACAATCGTGTTTTTTAATACTGCGGCCACTTCCTGTACAGATTTAAAATCTCCCGGACTCGATATAGGGAATCCCGCTTCAATAATATCAACTCCAAGCTCTTCGAGCGCTAATGCAATGGTGACCTTCTCACGACTGTTAAGACCGCTGCCCGGAACCTGCTCTCCATCTCTCAATGTAGTATCAAATATTTGAATTTTGTTTAGATTCATGACAATGCTTGTTGCTTTTTTGAAACAATAAGGTTAAGATTAAGATTACATATATACATTAATCAGCCAGTATCATGAAATTGAATTTCGGTAATTTTACGATACTCAAACGTATGAATATTGCTTTATAGTACTGATCATTAAGGATTTAAAAATATTGAATTAAGTATAAAATACAATGTCCAACCCGCAATCAAGCAATCTTTTTATCCTAATAAAATCACTGGAAAAGTCTGAAAAAAGGGCATTTAAGCTGTTTATAAGCCGCAGCGGAAACCGCGAAGAGATGAAAATAATAAAATTGTTTGACGCTATCGACAAGCAGCAGGCGTATGATGAAGCTGAAATCCTGAAAAAAGAACCGGACATAGCCAAAGGCCAGTTGTCGAATCTGAAGGCACATCTATATCAGCAGATTCTGTCAAGCTTGCGAATTATCCATACGACTCACAATCCGGATATGCAAATCAGGAAACTCCTTGATTTTACAAGAATTTTGTACAATAAGGGACTGCACATGCAGTGTTTACGAATCCTGGAAAAGGCCCGTAACCAGGCCATGGAGGCCAGCCGGTTTCATCTGTATCTCGAAGTGCTGGAATTTGAGAAGGTCATTGAAAACCAGTTTATTACCAGAAGTATTGAAAACCGAGCAGAATTGCTTACGGAGGAAGTAAAAGACGTGCTGGAGGTGGTAAAAAACACGCATAACTACTCTAATCTTGCTTTGCGTATGTATGGGATATATATTAAAACCGGTCACGTAAAGAATGAAGAAGAGTATCTGAAGGTAAAGGATTTTTTTCATACATATCTTGAAAAATCCAACCTGAAGCGCACATCATTTTCAGAAAACATGTACTACCACATCGCTCATGCCTGGTACTATTACATCATCCAGGATTTTATAAAATACTATGATCATTCAGCTAAATGGGTTGAATTATTTGAAAAAACACCGGGAATGATTGATCGCGAAATGACCTGGTACCTGAAAGGGCTACATAACCTACTCACGGCCCTATTTATTACCGGAAATTATGATGCATTTATTGATGTGCTCAACCACTTTGAATCCTTTGAAAAACGACGTTACCCGCAGCTCAATGAAAACGAACGAATCAGGTGTTTTATATATCGCTACACAGCCTTGATTAACCGGTCATTTATGGATGGTGATTTTGAAAAGGGAGTAAAGATTGTGGATGAAATCGAAGAGAGTCTGAAAACCTACGGTTTCAAGATAGACAATCACCGGATCCTGCTCTTTTACTACAAGATCGGCAACATTTATTTTGGCAATGGCGACTTTTCAAATGCGCTTAAATATCTGAACAAAATCATAAATTTCAGGGATGTAAGCCTCAGGGAAGACCTGCATGTATATGCACGGATATTAATTCTTATCATTCATTATGAAATGGGCGATGAGTCTCTACTGGAGTATCAAATCAAGTCGGTGTATCGTTTCCTGGGTAAAATGAATGATGTTAACGAAGTACATAAAGAAATCTTTAATTTTCTTCGGCACTCGGGAAAAATCTACCCGCAGAATGTCAGGAATGAATTTAAAAATTTGATGATCAAATTTGAGCAGCTGGCATCCAGGCCCTATGAGAAACGGCCGTTTTATTACCTTGACATTATTGCGTGGCTACAAAGTAAAATCGAGAATAAATCGATCTCGGAGGTGATAAAAGAACGTCTAAACAAGTAGATCGTACATTCAGTAAGCATAAATTAGTAAATTCTCATTTTAAGAATTTATTGTTACACCGATGTTACATTAAGACGAAATATTTTTGCATTATAATTTAATCCGCCATCGAAGCACCCCCTGACTAACCACCGGGCCAAAGCGAATTTATATATCCGGATGAACGGAATTCACCCACCTGAATATACGTGGTAGCAAAGCCGTTATGCGTTGAGTTTTTGCTGTGAATTATAAGTGTACATTCGTTACACAAAGATGACAGAGAAAGTCACAAAGAAAAAACTCAACACTTTCGCAAGTCTCCGTATTTATCTTTGAGTGGGCCTGACTTGTGCCATAATAGAAATTCACTCAGATCTAAAATCCTCGAAGTCACTCTTCGAGGTGACTATGAGAGGAGAAATTGACTTTAAATTAAATTATTAGATATAATTAGCTTATCCAACCTTTTTTAACAGCGCTGATTGATAACCAAATAAGGAGTACTCCTACAACAATCACCATGATAGGCATAATCATTCCTCCGGGACCGAATACGTCAAACGAATTGCTGAAGAAGAAAGAGTGGATCATTTGAATAATAACCCCTGCCATAGAGGTAACCAAAAATGAAACTGCCAACTGATTTTTGAGAAGTAAAAACAAACAACCCAGTGCACCGCCAAACACGGCTACCGCAAAGGCGATATTTGCCCACATCGGGGTAGTTTCCTGTAATATCCTTTCTGCCTCAGGTAGTGCAGCCATATTTTCGGGAGTCATTGTAACCTGCATTATAAATGCGCTCACACCCATCAAATTCCAGATAAAGGCTAATATAGATACAATCCAGAACCATACAGGAGGTTTATTGCTTGTATTTTCATTCATAAGTCTTATTTGGTTGGTTAGATTTTCAATTTTAAGTAAATTCATGTTAAAACACAAATAATGAGAGATTCCTGTTACGCCATGCTTCCAAAAAACACAACCTAATTTCTCACCTGTCATTTCCAGCTAAGGCCATTTTTGATATAAAACTGTTACTTCTCTGCTTTATAATACATTATTGCAATAGACATAAAAAAAGCCTGTTAGTTGACAGGCCTTTTTAAGATGAAAAAAAGTTAACGAATAAATATTAAATCACTTTTACATTTACTGCATTTAATCCCTTTCTACCTTCCTTTAATTCAAATTCTACCGCGTCACCTTCTTTAATTTCATCAATTAATCCGGATACGTGAACGAAGTACTCTTCTTTTGATTCTTCTTCAATAATGAATCCAAATCCTTTTGATTCATTGAAGAATTTTACTGTTCCTTTTTTCATTGTTAATAGTATAATTTAAAACTCAAAGTTAGTATTATTTCATTTTAGATGATGGTTTTTTGTGGTTAAAATTTATTCATCGATCCTAACGTTATGGAGATACTAAGAAACTCCGGTTTTTAAGCTTTTCATGCCAATCTTCCAGTTTTGAGATCCCGGTTGACAATAAAGCTATTCCACAGAGTGACTGGAATATTATTTGATGCAGCGTTGCAGAAAATGCCTGAAATTCACAAGGCCCTTTCACAAAAAGTAATGAAAGATATATTTTTGGGGAAGATCCATCGTAAAATAGCAGAAAAAATCGTAACCAAAATACTTAGAGTTATTAAAAACCATAAATAAAATACATATGAACATCATCTGTTCAAAAAGACTGGTTCTGTCTGATAACTTGGACACCAATTTTTAAATTTATAACTATATTCCCTTACTATAACAGCATCTAAGATGCTAACTTTGAATAGTAACCATGAATTACCTGAATGGAACCAATTAAACTTACTTCTTTCAGTCACGGAGCGGGCTGCGGGTGCAAGATAGCTCCCTCCGTTCTTGAGAAAATTCTAAGAACGAGTAAAGATAATGGTGTCGAATTCGATCCAAATCTTTTGGTAGGCAACTCAACGAAAGACGACGCGGCTGTTTACGCGGTAGGTAATGGCCAGGCAATTATCACTACTACTGACTTTTTTATGCCTATCGTCGATGACCCATTTGATTTTGGGAAAATTGCTGCGGTTAATGCATTGTCCGATGTGTATGCCATGGGAGGAAAGCCTCTGGTAGCGATTGCAATTTTGGGCTGGCCAGTTGATAAGATCCCAGTAGAACTTGCGGGTGTGGTTCTGGATGGAGCAAGATCCGCGTGTAAAGAAGCGGGAATCCATTTAGCAGGTGGGCACAGTATTGATACAGCGGAACCCATATTTGGATTGGCTGTAACAGGAAAGATAAGCATAGAACATTTAAAAAAGAATAGTTCGGCAAAAGAGGGCTCATCTTTATATCTGACAAAACCACTTGGAGTTGGCATTATTGCTACAGCACAAAAAAGAGGAGTAGCATCTGCGCATGATATTCAAATAGCGGTGGACAGTATGACCAAATTGAATAATGTCGGATTACTTTTTGGTGAACTGGAATATGTAAACGCAATGACGGATGTTACCGGTTTTGGGCTGTTGGGACACCTGGTTGAGATGTGTGAAGGAAGTGATGTTTCTGCTGAAATCAAGAAAAACAAAATTCCAATATTGCCTAATATCAAACCTTATCTGGATCAAAATACAATCCCCGGAGGAACCGAACGAAATTGGAAAAGTTACGGCCATAAAATAGCTGGGGTGGAGAAAAATGATTGGGCAATTCTTGCAGATCCACAAACCAGTGGGGGTCTCTTAATTGCCATCGACCAGAGTCATGAGGAGGAGTTCGAAGAATTGTGTGCCGGTGAAGGTTATGATCTGCGTCCGTTCGGAATTACAACAGAAAGGCAGAAAGCTGTTGTCAAAGTGGAAATTTAATTCAGAGCCTTAGCCATATCATACAGCACCCTTTTCAAGAGCAATTGTAGGTGATCAGCTAGTTAAAGAAATATTTGCTGTGCTTTATATCACAAAACTCCCTACCAGCAGTAAACAAGCGGAGGATCTTCTAGATAATTCGATATCGTTAGAATTAATACATAATTCCTTATTTACCTTTGATTGGATCCAAGTGGTGCTAAGCAGATACACACTGACAATGGAGTTTCTTTCGGTTTTGTCAGAGCAATACAACGCTACACACGATTATCGTATTGGTTTATAGACCTGGGTATAATGCCCGTATTTTCCGACCATTCCCATCCCGAACAAAACGGCAGACATGAACGCATGTACAGGGATTTAAAAGCGGCTTGTGCACTACCTTTGATCTAAAGTCGCAGCAAAGGAAGCTCAACCACTTTGTAAAGGAGTACAATTATGTAAGACCACACGAGGCGTTAGGAATGAAAACACCTGCTAAGATTCAAAAGTATTCCAACCAACCTTTCCCTGATAGAATCAGAAAAATGAGTACCCAACACATATGAAAGTGATGAACGTAACCCAGAATGGATCTGTGAGATGGAAGTCTTATTATTGGGTTTATATGACTAGAGGATTAATAGGGAAACAAATAGGAGCAGAAGAACTTGGTAATGGAATTTGGAAGGTCTTCTATAGAAACGTATTTTTAGGATGCTTAAATGAAAATGATATAGGAGAGAAACAATCATTAACAAGGCTCAGCTTAATATTAGTGTAAAGCATGTG
>JACZXH010000005.1 GCA_022571715.1 Bacteroidota bacterium
CATTTCCCTTAATCTCATTTTCAAACGTGAAGTACATTGAGTCATCCACATACCATTCAATTTTATCCGCAGTCCATTCAATTTTATATATATGAAAATCGCTGACGGCATCAATTACTTCAATATCACCACCTTTCTGGGTTTTTTTAACATGGTTGTACGCATTCGTATGCACAGTACCGTGAATTGTAAACGGATCATAACCTACCTGTTCCATAATATCAATCTCTCCATCAGCCGGCCATTTACTTTTCTGTCCGTTGATCGTGGGCAGCATCCATATGGCCGGCCATGTCCCTTTCCCGGACGGAAGTTTAGCCCTTACCTCTATCCTTCCATATTGCCAGTCGCCTATATTTCTAGTAACTAGTCTGGCCGACGTAAAGTTTCTTCCTTTCCTGTTTTCTTTTATTGCCTCAATGATCAGATTGCCGTTTTCAACTCGTACGTTTTCCAGCCGCCGGGTATAATATTCGAGCTCTTTGTTGCCCCATCCGCAAAGTTCAGGACAACCATCTCCCAGATCGTATCCCCATCTTGCAGGATCGGGTGACCCAGGGTTATTAAACTCATCATTCCAGACCAAAATCCTGACATCCTGATTTATATTGCTTTGAGAGATCAAGAGATAAATAAGCAGGAAACGGATTACCAGGAAAAATTCAACTACAACCATCGAATTAAAATAATTGAATTATTTAGTTTAACAGAACATATTTTCAGGTAAATATGTATATTAAAAATTGATATTATCAGCCCAATGAAATTTCTTCCTGATACCTGTATCGTTAGACGGAAACTACTGATTATTTTTTTACTGACATCTAGCCTGTTTCAGGTTGATAATAATTTCGCTCAACAGCGCAATCATCGGAATAAAATAGCAATAAATGAAGCGCACAAACATGTATTTGAGCTTAAAACCGGAAGGGAAATTTTTCTGCTTACTCTTGGCGCCGGATTAAATGTTTATAATGCGTACCTGCAAAACCAGGTTACTCCGCTGACTCCAGTTGAGATCATTCAACTGGATCCCGAACAAGTAAATCCATTCGATAGAAAAACCATTGACAATTACAGGGAAGAAGGTGCAGGGGATTATCTGCTATATGCCTCCTTTCTAATTCCTCTTACGGTTCCTTTGACAATTTTCAAAGGTGATGAACATAAATCGGACTGGAAAGTTTGGGCGGTTATGACATCTGAATTGTTGATATTAAACGGCGGATTTAATGGTATCCTTAAATCATCTGTACTTCGGATACGACCGTTTGTATATAATCCCGATGTATCCCTTGAATTAAAAACAGTGAAAAATGCCAGATTTTCTTTTTATTCAGCTCACACATCTACAACTGCATCCCTCACTTTTTTTACAGCAAGGTTATTCTCAAGTTATCTTACAGATACAAAAACAAAAACGTTGATCTGGATTGGTGCAGTCACTTATCCGGCACTTACAGGGTTTCTTCGGTTGGAAACCGGAAGACACTTCAGAACCGATGTAATTACCGGTTATTTTTTCGGAGCCTTTTTCGGATATATCATGCCGGATCTGCACCGGATCAGTAATGACCGGCTTTCATTCAGACCGTCTTTGGGAGGAGATACTTTTCAGGTATATTTGTCATACTCACTCTGAATGCTTTTGGTAGACAAGTTGTTCAGAGCTCTTTTTAGAAAAATAACCGTAATCAGAGTAGATAGAATATCTGCAATTGGAAAAGAATACCACACGCCATCCAGATCGTAATAGTAAGGTAGAATAAGTACAAGAGGGATTAGAAAAATACCCTGTTTAAGGAGGGTTAAGAGTAGCGCAGGAAGCGGTTTTCCAATCGCCTGAAAAAATGCTGATCCTATTAATTGCATCGTAATGAGCGGTATAGCAAAAAATACAAGAACCAGCGCTCTTGGAGCAAGCCGAATCAGCATCTCGTCTGTAGTAAAAACTTTCACTATTGCGGTAGGAAAAAGGATAATCAGTGTAAATATTACAAGTGCAACTCCTGTTCCGTATGTGATCGCTTTTTTTACAGTTTCAGTCACCCTGCTAAACGATTTTGCCCCATAATTATACCCGGCGATTGGCATAAATCCCTGTACCACGCCCATTACGGGAAACAAGCTAAACATCATCATGCGAGCAATGATACCGTAGATGGCCACACCGGTTTCACCTCCATACTTAAACAGTGTCTGGTTCAGTACGGCAATAAGAATTGTAACCGATCCCTGGCGCACCATGCTCACACCACCTATGGAAAATATCTCGCCGGCAATCGGACCATTAATAGTGATGTATTCCTTTTTAAACTGAATTTCACTTTTTCCGCGCAAGAAAAATATTATGATATAGGTAGCGCTTGCAATATACGCAATGGTGGTGGCCCAAGCGGCGCCATACAAACCCATGTTAAATCCAATGATCAATATTGGATCAAGAATAATATTGATTATTGCAGGAAACACCATAACCATCATGGCTATCCTTGGTTTACCTTCGGCTCGTATCACATTATTCGACATCATGGCCCAGGCCAGAAAGGGTGTTCCAAACAATACCACATTAAAATAAACCTTGGCCGGATTAAGTATCGTCCCCTTACCACCAAATGTGGATAGTACACTTTCCTGAAAAACGTAACCGGCAACAAGAAATACCAATGATGCACCCAGTGTCATCACCATTTGCGTACCGAATGTTTTTCCAGCCCGCTCCGGATTTCCAGCCCCAAGCGCCCGAGATATGATAGACGCACCCCCGATTCCTATTGCAAGGCCAATGGAGGAGATGAAAAATGAAATTGGCATAACCACAGCGATTGCAGCAATACCAACTGATCCAACAAAATGCCCTATAAAAATAGTATCGACAATGTAGTTAATGGACATTACCAGAAATCCGATGGCGGCAGGTACGGACTGTTTTATCAATAACTTTCCAACCGGTTCTATTCCCAGGGTGTTTGAATGCTCCATGAGTCGCTAAAAGTGTTGAGAATCAATGTATTTTCCAATGCATTATCATTATGCTTACTTAACCAAACATTCAAATCATGTAACAGGCAAACTAATATTTCGCTTCGCAACGGCGTGAAATAATAACCTGGATCGCTGAAGTCAAAAAAAAGGTAACCAGAGATAAAAGAATAATGAAAGCAGTTGTTCATTGACTGGAAAGAGCAAAGAAATAATACAATCACTCAGATATACTGGTTTTTAACTACTAGGGTTACAAAGATTGGGCAAAAGATGCAATTACTGACTATACGTTCTTTCACAGCCTAATACAAACCTTTGCCGTATTCCGGATATTTAAAAAAAGAATGACTGATTAAATAAGTAACTTCCAAAGTTTTAAAAATTAATTGATGTTTAAAAGACTGAAAGATAAGTGGGGTATAAGGAGAAACATTGATATTGTTTTAATTCTTATATGTTTTTCTTTTGCAGGAAGTTCTGTCGTTTTTATAAAAGTATATTATTTTGAATTTCTTGGCTTTGATGCTCATACGCCGGTTTGGCTTAAAACGGTGGCTTATCTGCTTTTTATATTTCCAGCTTATCAGTTTATGCTCCTTGGTTATGGCATATTACTTGGACAATATCAGTTTTTTATGACTAAGGAAAAAGCATTGTTTGCCCGGATCCGTAGATATTTTATAACTCGAAGATGATGAAATTCTATACGTTCATAATCCTAATGGCCATTTTATCTGGATGTGATAATCCAGGCAGAGATATCCACTCCAATAACTATGAAAATGGCTATTTAAATATAAACAACGCAGAAATTTTCTATAAAATTATGGGCTCTGGCGAACCGATCCTGATAATTCACGGTGGACCGGGACTGGACCACAGTTACCTTCGATGAATATCAGCTGATATTTTATGATCAACGTGCAAGCGGAAAATCTTCGTATGATGTTGACACATTAACTATCAGTATTGATGGTTTTATGGATGATATTGAGGGGATACGGACGTCACTCGGATTTGAAAAGATCATCGTTCTTGGTCATTCATGGGGAGGATTACTTGCCATGTATTATGGAATAAGACATCCGGAAAATGTAAAGGCCATGATACTTGTAAATGCCATGAGTCCGGATTCAAAATTTCGCAAAAAACAAGAAGCGCTTCTGGCATCACGTATGACGGAGCAGGACAGTATTGACCAAGCCCAAATCCTTGGTTCAGAAGCGTTAAAAAAGCATGAAGCAGGTGCTTATGAAGATCTATTCAGGTTGCTTTTCAGAAGAGAATTTTTTAACAAGGAATTAGCTGACAACCTGATACTTACCTTCCCGGACGACTTTTACGCCCGCAGTCAGATACTACAATATTTAGGTAGAGATCTGGCAGAATACAACATTTATGATGATCTGGAATATTTCCCCTTCCCCACCCTTATCATTTACGGAGATTACAACCTACTTTCAAATGAAGTGGCTCATAAAATTGATGCCCACATACCAAATTCAGAGTTAGTTATTCTGAAGAACTGTGGTCACTTTCCTTATATCGAGCAAAAAGATGCTTTTTTTACAGTAATTCGCTCGTTTTTGAAATAAATTATTATCGCAGTTTACTAAAACCGGTAACTGACCTTTAAGCCGCCGTAATAATTGACCGGCAGACCTGGATAATAATACCTTGGAGCCCGTCCACCGAATGAGGGAGCATTTACAAGAATCATAGAAGCATATTTGATGTCAAAGAGGTTAGAGATTCCTGCAAACACCTTTAGTCCCAGTTTTTCCCAAGCTTGCTTCCACCCTGCTTTAATATTTGTGATCCCATATGCATTTGAGTATTTACTGTTATCATCACGCATGGGCATAGCTCCTACAAAATGGTAGTTTACATTTCCGTAAAAACCGGAATGAAATTCTAAATCAACCCCAGTATTAAGCAAATGATCGGGCACACCCGTCAGGTCATTGCCCGAATGATCAAACTCATTGTCTTTAAAATCGACGAATTTATACCTCGCATACGTGTAGGATACAAAAGGAATAATTTTGTTTCTGTTCCATTGATATACATAACGTATATTAGTTTCCACACCGTTATGGGAGGTTTTACCGGCATTCCTACCTATAAACTGATCTTCAGCAACCCTCTGAGCTACAATCAGGTTATCAATTTGCATGGAATATATTGCCAGGTCAAAATACATGCCGGCAACTATTCTGCCTTTAAAACCTGCTTCAAAATTATAACCCGTTTCCGGCTGAATATCCGGATTGATCAATCCATCGGGTGTCAGTGTTTCACTGAATGATGGAGGTGAAAAACCATGGCTGATAAGAGCATACATGTTTTTCGAAGCTGTAATCCGGTATTTCAAGGCGATCCGGGGCGACAAAACCGGCATGAAAGCATAGCTGCCGGACTGATTCAGACTATCGCCTGTAAACCTGTCATCCAGATTATAGGAAGTTTTATTCAAGTTTACACCTAGGGTACCCGACAATTTCTTATTAAATTCATATTGCATTTGCGCAAACACATTTACATATTTCCTTATCTCCGTATTATCACTTAACCGGGCGCCCTGATTCCTGCTATCGTTTATGAAAGTACCCCAGTCATAGTGCTCAATGAAGTATTCAAATCCCATGCTGGATTTGAGCTTTCTATTCTCGGAAAGGATTGAAATTATGTTACGTGTACCCCCTGCACTACTGTTTTCATCCAGAATATTGAAAGGCCGCAGTTCATACGATTTTCTGAAGCTTGCAAATACACTGGCATCGAAGCTGATTTTATTTGATAAATAATGATTATACGAGATGCCCGTAAGCCCTTTTTGATAATCTTCAAACCCTTGGGTATTTGCCCATGTAGGCGCCGCGGTACGAGGATTTTCGTAAAATGTGACGCTGTCAACTGAACTCGGGATGAAAGCCAACAGATCAATATAAGTAATAAGTATTGACAGATTGCCCTGATCGCCACTGCGAACCTGTCCGGTAATTGTGAAAACCTGACGGTCATACGTATTATTTTCCCTGTATCCGTCCGAATGAAGATAATTATAGGCTATTCCTAAATTTGTCTTTTCATTACCAATCATGAGCGATGTATTGCTCTTGCGTAAGCCGTAAGAGCCGGTAATTATTTCCGTATGAATTTGTGGGAATCCGGTTATATTTTTAGAGGATTGCAACAATACAGTTCCCCCAAGGCCAGCGCCATAGATGCTGGAAGCAGGGCCTTTGATGACTTCGCTGCGTGCAATCAGGGCTACATCAATGTCCTCGATGGTAGTTTCACCATCACCTGTTGTTAATGGGATATTGTTAAAATAAGCCCGGATTTTTGTGGTTGTAAATAGTGAACGCGCGCCGATACCACGGATAGTTAGTCGATTGGTATTTAGTGCACCTGACTGCATTAGCACACCTGTTATCCTGTTGATGGCAGGAATGATGGTAGTATTATTGTCTCTGTGTAATTCACGGTGCGTCAGCACACTCACTGCTCCCGGGATTTGATCCAATTTCTGATCCATATTGAATGCAGAAACTACAATATCTTTGAGCAGAACATCATCGTAATCCAGACCGATCTGGTAAAATCCGGTTGTGTCCGAAACGGCAATTTTCAATGTTTTATATCCTACAAATGAAATCACCAGTGTATCAGAAAGGGCAGCTTTAAAGCTGAAATATCCCTGTTGATCGGTAATAGTCCCTGAATTTCCGGTGCTAACAAAAACGACAGCTTCTGCAAGCTGAAGATGAGTAGTTTTATCATAAACACGTCCGGATATTTGCTGACCGTAAGACCAACAACTCATATAAAAACAGGTCAGGAAAACAGAAAAACCCTTTTGCATCATTCAAAAGTGCCACAATTATGTATTAATTACAGCCGTTCGTTTAATTTATTGGCTCTTTGTTGATTAGTGTTGGAAAAATAAATACAAGAACTCCATCAGTAAAAGTCGTGGCGAAACCTCATCTTCAATGGTTTTCCCATTTACTGTTACCTTGATTGGTAGTTTCATAGTTACATAGTTTAATATTTGGCAAATTTATATTCAAATTTCCATTGACAGTGAATTGAAAAATTCGTCTGTAAGCGTTTTTGCCACCGCACCCATTACACGCTGCCCGGTTCGAGCCAGCAATCCGGATATTTTAACTTCACCTTCAAAATGTACTTCTGTCATGTCTGTTACACTGGAGTCGTTTTTCAAGTAAATGAATCCGTTTGCATTTATATTCCCTATTTTACTTCGTTGTTTTAAAACCAATGTAAATTTAGATGGGGGGACCTGGTCAATGATTTCCAGTTCGCCTTTGAAAGCACCCTTTACAGGCCCGATTTTTATTTCCGATAAGGTGGTGTATTTATTTTGTCCGTTTTTTTCAAGCCTTTTTATTCCTGGTGTAATCCGGGTAAGCACTTCGGGATCCATCAAGAGATCCCACAACTTTTCAGGTGAAGTATTTATTCTATAGTCGCCCTTCAACTTCATAAATTTCAGTCGTTTTCGTCCAACAATTTATAATTATTTCACGGAATATCAAGCCATATTAAAAGTTAATTATTCGTTTTTAACTTTTATGATCTCCGAGATGATGCTCAATGCAATTTCCTCCGGAAGACGGGCATGTATATTCAGGCCGACAGGTCCGGATATACGGTTAATATCATCATCAGTAAACCCCTCATTTTTTAATCGCTGCGCTCTTTTTTGTTGTGTTTTGCTGCTCCCTAATGCACCGATATATGCAACTCCGGATTTCAGGAGGATGTGTAATGCCTGATCATCAATCTTCGGATCATGGGTAAGCAAAACCACAAAGGTATTTTTATCAAGATTAAAATGTTCAAGTACTTCTGCCGGCCAGTTCTTAAATGTCCTGTCAGGAGCAACCGCAAATTGTTGTTTATCCGCAAAAAGTCCGCGTGGATCTATGATAATGGTTTCAAAACCCAGCAACGACCCCAACTGTACAAGATGCGCACTGATATGGGCAGCTCCGATAATTATAAGCTGGCTTTTTGCTGAAAATACATTCACAAACCAGGTATTTTCATCTTTGCCTACAATATCCGGTTTTCCTTTTGCCAGGCACAATTCGATTGCATCCGTAATATCTCTATCAGGAGTATGGCCAGTGAACTCACTATCTGCAAGAAGCACCTGATTTTTGCCATCCGTAGCCAACGCACAGGAATTTCCAGCCTCCAGGCAATTCAATATTTTATTCCAGAATTCATTTTTCCACATCTTCTCAATCCAAACCTCCAGTTTACCGCCGCATGTCAGACCAACGGTCCAGGCATCTTCATTTGTAACCCCATAGGTTATTTTAATGGTTTCGTCCGAATCAAAAACCTGCTTACTGTTTCTGATTACATCACCTTCAACGCAACCACCGCTTACCGATCCGACAATTTCTCCTGAATCGGAAATTGCCATGAGTGAACCCGGTATTCTCGGAGCTGAGCCCCAGGTTTTTATCACCGTAGCTATTACAAAACTGCGGCTCTCTGTATACCATTGTTTGATTTTTTGTAATTCATTAGTCATTGCTGAAGGGATATTCAATTGAGTCAGGAATATTAATCAAAAATTGACAAAGACTCAACATATAACCGAAATAACAGGCTGATTGTGAAATTTTTTTAGAATAGTTTCATTTTGGGAATAATAATCCCATTTTAATACGAAAAAATTTGAAAAAGTTGATTTTAAAGTGTTTTGAGCTGTTGGTATACAATTCGCATTCATTAGTGTATGATGAAAAAAGCAAATAATTTGAGCATCTGGTTAACGGAAAACAATCCAAAGCCTGTATTTATAGTTTCAAATTATGGAAGGATTATATATGTAAACCTTCCTGGTATGAATTTACTGGATCATTTAAAAGTCAATATTAATGACCGTGTACCTCAGGATATCTGGAATGAAGTAACAGCAAATCATTACAAAGGAATGTTTACCTTAAAACTGGGTGAAACCAAATACCAATGGAATGCTAAAACGCTTTCAAATGGGTTTTACTACATGCAGGTCACGCATATTCTGGAAGAAAACCTGATGTTTTCAAGATAATGGTAAATGCGCCTGTTTATCCGTAATTGCTATCTCCCAAAACACATGAAATTTTCAATGATGCTAGCTGTGAGGTGGTTCCTGATTGATCACGTTCAGAATTCCTCAAAGTACGTTTCAACAGCTTCGTCCGGCATCCATTAAATTGGGAGTTTCACAAGTAACGTATTGGAATGTATATCCAGTTTTTTTATTCACTTTTAACCTTTATTAAATTATTAAATCGTGTTGCCAACTTCCCTGTTTTTTGTCCTATTGCCTACCTTTTTGTAAATAAATGTACACAGTTTTTCGACAATAAAGATATAGATAGTCAGGAAGAATACATTTAAATGAATGTTGAACACAAAGTAGGTGAAAATTGAAACCACTACCAGGATAATCAGGTAGCTCATAAAAGAAGTTACATTTCCAACCCATTTTATTTTACCATATTTACGCCTGATATAGTTTTCGATTATGTCCTCTGGGTAAATAGCAAGGTAGGATAATCCCAAATATAGCATGGTGATAATGGCAATGAAAAAAAAATTCACTACCGTGTCCCTATTAATGATAGTGAGATATGCATTGATCAAAACCACGGGACCGGATGTAATCTCAAAAAGTGTTTCATGCATATCGTGCTCGAAAAAATCACCAATAATTACAATCTTGTTCTCTAAAAACGTTGATATGTCTGCATCTGGTAGTATAAGCAGTTCTCCAAGATTCACAGGATTGAAACCGGCCTCCATATACATAATATCTTTCTGCAAAAGCCTGTAATTCATAATAAAATAATTCAGTGTAATCCAGTTGCCGATCTTAACAAAAGGCCCTTTTTTTTCGGATTGATAATTATTAAGATCTTCACTCATAATTAAAGGAGTGAGTTTAAGGGTGTCATTAAAATACAATTGAAATTTATATACGCCTTCAAAAATATTACCAATCACATAGTCGCTTAACCCCATTTTTATATCGGTTATCACTGGATACATTGGATTCCCGCTATCATCCAGGTGGATAGAAACTATCAGATTTTGCTGCAGACGCATTTCCGCATTAAGTGCTGAATCATAGGTGGTTGATTCCTCAAAATACAGGTCACAAAATACGTATTTTGGTTTTTTTTCAGCATGGTTGATTATCTGCATTAGCCTGGTAAGTTTTTGTCGATCGGTAATGACCTGATTGCCTACCGGAAAGCCAAAATCATCAAATTTGTCAATAAGCATCTGATCATATGAAACATTGATCAGAGCAAACTCCTGGCTTTCCGGCATATCCCTGTTCATTAACCGGATAGCTGATGTTGCCCAAATCATAAGTTTTTCGTCACCGGCCATCCAGGGCAGGCTCCAGAACCAGGAAGTAAGAAAAAATAAAATTACAGTGTTAGCCAGCGCTAAAAATAAAGAAACCTTTTTACCGGTTGTCACGCAAGGAGGGAATTTACTGGTTCTTAAGATTATATCTTAACTGCAGGGGGTCACATTTGCCGTAAAGGTTCGAAAGAATATCAGCAATATCATAGTATGCATCTTCGCTGGAATCCTGATACTGGTCATATAGTTCTTTCAGCGTTTTCATGTCTAACAATACGAATTCGATATCGGTAAGCAACACAGATTCTTCATTGGCCGAATTATAGTAATACAATTCATAATGATTAATATCCTTGGGATTTACTGGGTTTTCATCCACGGTGAAAAGCGTATTTTTATCAAAAATCAACACATCATTGTCAAAATCAAGTTTTTTATTCACCACTTCATCATTTATTTCATACCGGACAAAGAAGTATCGTCTGTCACTCATTGGAAATGCATATGAAGATACTTTAAGCCTGATATAATCTCCTGCCCAAACATAAGGTGCTTCATCAAAGTATAATTTAAAGTCAATGGAATTATTTATGCCTCCAGCACGTGAACTCATTCCGCCTCTTACCGGTGCTACGATTGATTTTAAAACGTATATCAAATCGCTCTGATTGGCGGTGTTGTCGGTTGCCTTGATAATATACCGTCCTTTATCGGCACTTAGCACAGCCGCCATGGCATCTTTTGTTTTAAAACGTATTTGCTTTTCTCCCGTAATCTTATCTCCGGGTTTTAACAAACTACCATCATCGACTCTTACAATTTCCCCTTTTACATGCAGTACCTGGTATTCCTGACAATTTGCCTGAAATGCAGTGTAAAGCAATAAAACAACAGCAATTTTTCTCATGGTCTTTTATGTTTAGTATATCCTGAAATCATTTTTCAGATTTTCTTCCCGTGATGTTGGAACCTGCTGGCCCCCAGACAAATGTACAACACGTTCCGAGATATATTTTCTGAATTCCGAAACAGTGTACTTTCTGTCCCGGTTCAGATCAGCTCTTCTTGTCCTGATCCCCTCGATAAGACTAAAAGTAAAAAGACCATTTTCAGAGTTCATTCCTTCCAGTGCAAATTCCGTACCACCTGCAGCCGCAATAACAGTTGCACCGGTACCGTTCCGGAGGTCTGCGAATAGGTTTTTGGACAGTTCAAGAGTATTTTCCAGACCAAATGCATTCTCTTTATATTGAATTATTTCCCCAGCCGACCTGAAAGCCACCTGGCCGCTTTTCTGTACATTTGTTTTTACAGTCTCCACTTCATCGGTATCCAATTCTCCTGAATGGCATGTATCCATAAATAAAAGTTTGTTTCTACATTTAAGATTCATTATAAGCTCCTCAAGGTCATCATAAGGCATTCCTCCGTTTGAAGGATTTAAAAAATCCATATCATAGGTACCGAAATAATAGTTATAGTTATTATCCAATACGCCATGTCCGGCAATAAACATTATGACTACATCATCTATATCGGCCTGAGTAAGAAATGAACCTAACTGACTCATATTCGATGAAGTAGCATTTTCATCGGTTAATACCTTTGAATAAATTTTGGAAAATACTTCAGATTTTGCAAAGAAATCACTTACATCTATGGCATCTTTTGCAGCAAATGAAAGGTTATATGTTTCATTTTTATATCTTGAAACTCCAACTGAAACAATGTACAGATCAGGCTTTTTGTAGGGCGCATCATAATTGATTTCCATCACATGCGGAATGGATTCCATGCCTTTTTCATTTACCACAATCGTTTTAACCTCGTTTAATCCGGATGAAAGACTCACTTCAATGCTTTTGGTAACACTTTCGGAAGCATCAGAAATATCAATTCCGTTATATTTAAAAACCGGCACTTCATTAATGAATACGTTAATCCTGTCAAGCTTTACTTAACTGTCGCTGGCTGTTAATTCGTACTTAAATTGTTTGTTTTGAGTTGCCAACGGATATTTGCTGTCATCGATCTCCACAACCGGAAGTGTCAGGTTACCACTGATATCTTCTTCAGAATATCCCAGTCTTTTCAGTCGCTTTAGGTAGGCTGAACGATAGGATGCGATCAGTTTTTCTGAAGCATATCCGAGTCTATCCGCCACAATGTCGGGTCTGTTAAGCCGGAGTTCCATCTGTGCAAAAGGAATAATTTTTTCGCCTTCCCGAAACGCAAGCGCTTTTGATGCTCCTTTTGAAGATGTGTAATAATAATCCGGCGTATAAGTGATGTAATCAAAATCATCAATCATAGCCATGCTGACCAACAAATCTCCTGATAGCAAGTTGTATATAAGCGTTTCACCCATGTCATTTGTTGTGATGACCTTTTCTCCATCCGTGCTAAACACCGCATCTGTAACAATGCCACGCTGCAGATCATTGACCAGGTTTTTCCCGTTTTCCGAAACAATAATCTGACGGTTATCAATCGTCAACTTCCTGTTTCCATACTCATTGCGATCATCGTAAACACTGTAATTCTCTTTCAGGTTCTTTTTAATCTTCTTCTCTTTTTTTGACCATTTTTTTAACTCTCCGTTTTCGGTGGCAGCCAGAATGTAGTCGGGATCTTCATCAAACATTACCCATATGATGTTATCTTTTTTCTCCATATATGTGCCCAGAATATTGCCTGTTCGTAAATTCCAGAGTTTGAAAAATCGAGTATTATGTGCCGTTGTGACCATATATTTGCCATCTTTTGAAACATCGATATGTGTTATGTTATAGGATCTGTCAAAAGATCGTACTAGTCTTCCGATTGTAATGTCCCACATCGCCAGGTTTTTGTTTTTTGAGCCTACTAATATGTGTTTTCCATCCGGCATTGATTCGACAGCCAGCGCTGGCTGCACGTATCCTTTCAGGGTCCTGATTCTTCTTCCTGAGGTAATATCCCATAAATCAAGGCTTCTGTCTTCTGCCGAAGAAATAACCGTACGGTAATCGGGCGACATGGCAATGGATGTCAGCAGGGCAATGTCGCGGGTGAATTTCTGCAAAAGAGGAGGTTCATAGGCAGCAGACTCTTTACTGCTTTCTGGGCCAAAACCGGAATGATCAGAACTAACAAGATTTTGATAATGTAGGAACTAAAATATTTCATAATCAAATATGTATAAAACCTTTTATGGATTTACAGTTTCAATCTTTAGAAACTGTAAATCCATAATAAAAAAATGGCAGTAGCAAATGATTAAAACAGGTAGCTGATTAATTGTTTTTTACCTACTTTCAGAAAAACCTGGCCAGAAACAGGATCATAATCATACACGGGAGATTTATCTCCTATCTGCATAGAGGCCAGGTCTGCTCCCGTACGTTTATCTACTTTAACAAATCCGGAAGCTTTTCCCTGGCCACCGTCGCCTACAATAGCCAGCACAATCTGTATATTTCCTTTTGACTTGGTGGCAGTAAAGCGCTTTCTGGCATCTTCTCCAGCGGCATCACCGGCCGCGCCGAACCGGTCAGCCTGGTCCTGATAAAATTTACTTTGCCAGTTAGACCCATAGGTATTGGCATAGCCTGCTGACGCAGAGTTTGCTGCAGCAGCCGCATAAGATAAGGCCTGTAACGTGCGCAATGCAATTTTTGCAGCAAGACTCATTTCCGGTGCATCCCAGAATTTGTGAAACCGCAGGCTGCCATCCCTTTCAAGCATCATAAGGTTATTTGGAGAACTAAGCAGATACCCGCCTTCTATAGACTCAATTTTATCAGGCACTTCATTCTCTTCAAACTTTTTATCAATCTTATCCATCAGGATTCGATAATCACCTTCAACCAGATCGACTTCATAAAGCGTTCCTTCAATATACATCAATTCTTCTGTATAATCAGGCTTAAATCTTACCGAGGGGACTCCCTTTGCAAATTCATTACGCTGGGACATAACACAAATTGTGTGATGAAAAAATACCGATAACAGCAACAAAAAACGAAAACTATTGCAGAATAACATTGGCGGCGGAATATCAGTTTATGTTAATATTACCAACTTTCGCATCCAAAAGCAATTCACAAATGCTTAGCTATACGTCTGGATCACAGGTAAACTTACATTGAGTCGCTTATTTAATTTCTAAATTCCATATTAAAATGCCTGGAATACCAACTGCACATTCTTATATTTCTAAAACATTCTTCAATTTGACATACCCTGTTGCGCTGACGGCCAACCGGTCATTATTTTTTAAAATAGCTATCCATGTTTCTTTCCCGTATTTTTCAAGACGTGCTATTTCGGTAATATGCACAATAAATCTCCTGTGGATGCGCACAAACTTTTCCGGCTTTAATGCACGTTCATAATATTTCATGGTTTGCTGTTTCAGGTATGTTTTACCATAAGCATGAATTTCTACGTAATCGTCCTGCGCCTCCAGGTAATGAATGGCATCTACAGAAATAATATCAATCTTGTCACCGGTTTTAATGGCTATACGCTCCAACTTGTGATGATAAATCTCAGACAATTCCATAAGTTCATTGCGTTTTGGCAACTCTTTCGTTATACCCGCTTTGGCTTTCTTCATTGCCTCGTCAAACCGTTGTTTGGTAAATGGTTTCAGTATATAGTCAACAGCTTTATATTCAAATGCCTTAATCGCATATTCATCATACGCCGTGCAGAAAATCACCGCCGGTGGTTCTTCAATTAGTTCGAGCATCTCAAAACCGTCAATTTTTGGCATCTGGATATCCAGAAATATCAAATCAGGCTTCAGTTCAGCAATCATTTTCATACCATCAAATCCATTTTTACACTGACCGAGCAATTTCACGTTTTCATGATCGTGAAGAAAAAGCTTAATAATGTCACGTGCAGGCTGTTCGTCATCGATGATTAGTACTTTTATATTCATTGTGGTATGATTAATTTAACTGAATAACTAACATCCGACTGTTCGATTTTCAACAGATTGTCCTGCTCATAGATCAGCTTGAGTCTTGATATTACATTCTGCAAACCGATCCCTTTACCCTTTTTGGGTGTCCCGCCTGGTTCAATATCGTTTAAAATATTGATTATCAGTGAATTCTGTACAGAATGACATGAAATACTGATCTTACATGTATCTGTACTTTCATACACGCCGTATTTCACCGCATTCTCCACTAATGGCTGCAGGATCATATTGGGAAGCATTTGATTATCCAGGGTTTTATCGCACGAAATAGTTACATCAAGTTTATCACCGAAACGAATTTTTTCAATAGATAAATACAGGTCTATGGCTTTCAGTTCCTGACTTAACTTCACTACTTTCTTATCACGCGGGGTAATCGTGTACCGCAGAAAAGAAGAAAGGTTTACAACCATTTCGTGAGCTTTATCAGAGTTGGTAAGTATAAGCGAACTAATGGAATTTAGACTATTAAAAATAAAATGGGGATTGATCTGTGCTTTGAGCACGCTGAGTTCACTTTCCTTTAGCAAAAGATCCATTTCCGATTTACGGAGTTTCTGCTGTTGATATTCGGAGTAAAAAATGACCAGGTAATAGTTCAGGCCAATTAAGATATAATAAATAAGGCCCAGCGCACCCCTCCAGTATAACGTTTCTTTAACAAAAAGTAAATATTCTGATCCGGCGTCCGGTATCAGTTTTAATAGCGCATATCCGGTCCCGACCCAAATAGCGGAGAGAATCATCGCCGCCAGCAGATGCGTTATGATTGCATTGAAAATATTCCCGGGTTCGATGCCTGAAAATCGTACTACATACCAGATGCCATACCCGATGATGGCATATGATACATTAAACAAACAAGAATCAAGTAGTGCCCCAAAATGATTTATATCCAGTGCAAATCGTAGTAAGAGATAATGAAGTACACCGGCAATCAACCAGATCAAAAAATAAATACGTATGTATATTTGATTGGACCCTAAAGGATTAAGCATATTTACTTAAAGTTTTAACTACATATTACAGCTGGAATTTATTACCGAATGGATGCAGTTTAAAACAAATATATAACGGTTAATAACTTTTCACTTCCCCACCACCGAATAAAACAAACCCTTTGATCACAAGGGTCCTGGTATTATCAATAACCGTATCTGCTGCGATACTCCTCTTGTCTGCATACCCACCGAAAATTGAAGTTACCTCAACACGTATATTCCAGTTTTCGGGTACGATAAAGGTAGATCCTCCAAACATTGTAATAAGATCAATTTCATTGATTCCCTCTGCAAGGGTTGCTTTTTTGAGATTGAACGTAGATCCTCCAAATATGGAGGTCACTTTTCCTCCTTTAAAATTATCTGATGTTAAAATCACATCTCCACCTCCAAATATGCTAACATCATCGAGATAGTCTATATCTCCCTCTGGTGAACCGGAACCAAATCCCAGGCGACCTTGCTGCCTTAGGATAAACATCACACCAAGTATAACGAGTATCACCGGCCACCATACTTTCATATGAAACCCCGGAATATAGAACAGATCCGGTAACAGAAAGAACAACCCGATAGATACCAGAATAATACCGGGAGTTTTGTTGGGTTTTGTGACCATGATGAACGATCCGATTATGATCAGAATACCCTCCCATGAGAATAGGTGATGCACTATTCTGCCGGGAATAAAATTCAGATTGTCCAGCAGAAATAAAAGACCGATAAAGATCAAAATGATCCCTAAACCCAATCGTTTATTTTGAGTGTGTGCCATAATGGTAGAATTTGAAGATTTAAATTAATGCGGTTTATTTTCCGGTCCGGAGTGAAGCGTATCCCTCCTCCGGGCATGGCTGTCATCATCCTTTTCCTTTATTGCCTTGTTTTGATATCCGCTCCAGCCTACCATAATTACCAGACCCAGCACAATCAAGATCACAGGCCACCATGTACGCATCTGAAAGCCCGGTATATGCCAGATATGCGGGAACATAAAAAAGATGCCAATGGTAATGAGAACCAAACCGCTGGATTTGTTAGGCCGTGAGGCCAGCATCACTGATCCGATAATGATCAGGATACCCTGCCAGGAAAACAAATAGTGCAGGATACTAAAAGGTATCAAATCCAGGTTGCGCAAAAGGAACAAGGCCCCGAGGATGATCAATACGGCTCCGAATGCCGATCGGTTGGTTTTAGTCGATGTAATGGTTGCTTTTGTTTTTTTCATTAGGTCTAGACATATTTAATTTCAGTTCAAATAAACGTAATAAACAATCATAAATAATAAAGAAATCGGCGAACATGGGTAATAAACCGGTAAAACCGGAAAATTATAAAGAGAGAGCAAAGAACATCTATTATAACACATTAGTATGGTGGCAAGGTGATCTCCGTCCATCATGAAATGAAAGACCGAAGAATCACATGAAATCCAAGATCACCTTATATGAGATTCTTCGCTCCGCTCTAAGAAAGGACTTGAATAGATGAGAATACTACTTTCATTGTTGGGAAACCGAATCATCTAATAAAAAATACTTTACTGATTATCTATTAATTATGCTATCCAAGAAGGTATTTCACAAATTGTGTAAAACAGGAGGGTTTCATTTTGATATATACCTATACGATTTTTATACCAATATTTTTTTATTTCAATTCTTTATGAAAACAAACTATCAGGTTAATTTCCCAGAACCCAATATTATTATGGTATGCCTGGGTGAAAACCTGTTTTTTAAAATTATTTATCCTTTCCGGGAATAAAAAAGTCCTGCTCCGTAAGATTGCATTCACTGATGATCCCGATTGCATATTCCGGCCTGGAAAAGTTTTTGTCAATATTATTTGTTCCGATGGTAAATTTTACGCCTGCCTTTTTGGCCTTTAAAACAAATTCAACAGAAGGTATTTTAAATCGATTGTTTATCTCGATGGCTACATTATTCCTCAAGGCTGCGTCGATCACCCGATCCATTCTCTCTTTGGTCCAGAAATAGCTGTACCGGTCCGCCATTTGTTCCGGTAAATACGTCGGGTTTACATATATGTCTATGGGTTCGGAATCTAATATTGTCACTATTACATCCACATAGTAATCCATAAACTGCTCCTCATCATCAATCCATGTTTCTTCTTTCAGCCAGATCCGGTTTCTTCTTCCTTTTGCATCAATAAAGGTGAGCGCGTCGGTAAAAACGTAATCAAATTTCTTGAGCGACTCTTCAGAAAATATATCAACCCATTCGCGTCCTTCTGCCTGCATTCCCAGGTAAAATTGGGGGTAGGGTTTCATGGCATTTACAAATGAATCAATCTGGTAATCGTGCTGAATGGGAAATCCGATACCGCAGTTTGCAGCAATACCATATTGCACATCATCTTTTTCCGATTTGCGAATAGCCTCCTCAATGGTAAGATCCCCTTTTAAATGCACATGCAGATCAATCAGCGGAAAGGGGTCGTCGTTTTGTCCTTTCACAGCAGTTGCTATCAGAATACAGAAGGTAATTAGTAATTGATTTTTCATTTTGTCTCGTTTGCATGTTGAAAAAATAAAGTTACTTCCTGATTTCTTCATTATTGCGGTAGCATCGAAATTTTTCCTGCCTGACGAGCGATATTTGAGAATATCTTGCGTATTGCAATAGCAGGGTAATACCGATTATTATCAGGGTTTACACAAATCATTTTTCTTCAATTTGAAATAGTTATGGTTTAAATGTTTGATTTTGAAGTTTTATTTTCTTTAAATTGATAGCATTCTGTTTCCGGTTAAACAAACGTGCTTGCTTTATAGATTCACCTGATAAAAAAAATCGGACACATTGCTATATTATGGAGTATTAAAATATTTAAACTCAGTCGTTTATAATATGTGTATTAAACTGATTCTTTTATCATTATTTCTTTCCGGAATTTGCGTATTCGCATCGTCTTGCAGTAAAAATCAGAAAAACGATGGTGAACTGCTTTTCTGGTCATCCAACAATCTTCCGGAAATAGAATTTGCACAGGATATGATTGAGACATGGAACGCATCAAACAGTCCGCACATTAATTTTCAACCTGTACCCGAAGGCCAGTCGAGTGAAGAGATGATCCTGGCAGCCGTTGTAGCAAAAACCACCCCGGATATTTATGCCAATATGCGCCAGGGCGATGTGGAGTTTTATGCCGAATCCCATGTGTTGATCCCTCTTGATACCCTGGATGGATTTCTGGAATTCATGTATGCCAGGTGCGACAGCTCGGTAATGGACGAAATAAGATCTGCAGATGGCCACACCTACCAGGTCCCATGGAAAATCAATCCTATTATTGTACTGTATAACCAGGACTATTATGACGAGCTTGGAGTGGTAGATTATCCAAGAACATACTCAGCATATCTTTCGTTGGCAGAAAAATTCAAAAAAGACATGGACGGCGATGGATATGTGGACCGGTGGTTTGGAAATACTGAATCAAATGTTCTATGGTACCAGCGTTTTTTTAACTTCATTCCCCTTTACTATGCAGCTTCAGGAGGCTCCCCGCTTATTGAAAATAATAAAGCTGCCTTTAATAATGAGGCAGCAGTGAAAGTTTTCACTTTTTTACAGACATTATACAAAAATCAGTACTTTCCAATCGAAAGACTTGCTGCACGCCGGGATCCGTTTCTTTACGGTGATATTGCTACCAAATGGACAGGCCCGTGGGATGTACCTTTTATACAGAAGTTTAAGCCCGATCTCAACTTCAATGCGCATCCGATGCCGGTTCCTGACGACTATATTGGTGTCTCACATACATATGCTGACCCCAAAAGTATAGTGATATTCAAATACAGTAGCAATCCGCAGAAAGCATGGGACTTTTTGCAGCAGTTTCTCAGCATTGAAAACGATTTTAAGTTTTTCAGCCTTTCCAAACAATTTCCAAGACGAAAAGACCTGCTTACCGATTCCATTTTCGTCAATTACCTAAAGAGAAATCCGCAATTAGCTCCTTTTGCAAAACAGGCAAAATACACCCATGGAATTTCCGATACTCCTTACATGAAGGAGATTCTCGCTCTGATTTCACAAGAATATGAAGCATGCGTGGTTTATGGGAAGAAGGAACCCAGGCAAGCCATACAAGATGCTGCTCAGGCAGTTGATCTGCTATATTTAAATCTAAGTCAATGAATATCAGGCATAAAACCATACTACCATGGTTGCTTGTATCACCCTACATCATTCATTTGCTCGTTTTTGTTGCGTTTCCGATCCTGTTTTCCCTGGTCCTTACATTTAACAAGTGGAATATTATTTCACCTATGGAATATATTGGACTGTCTAATTATTCACGGATCCTCCATGACAGACAATTTTGGAAGGCAGTTGGAAATACGCTGATCTTTCTTTCCATACATATCCCACTACAAATCATTGTCGCAATTTCGCTTGCCGAGATATTGAATCAAAAAATTAAGCTGAGACCGTTTTTTCGTGGCGCTTTCTTTTTACCCGTAATTGTTTCTGGTGTGGTGGTTTCCATTCTCTGGCAGCAGTTACTTGGTTTTGATACGGGCATTTTTAACCGGATGCTAACGTCTATCGGTCTGGGCCGCATCGGATGGCTTATCGACCCCAACTGGGCGATGCCTTCCATCGCGATCATGGCTACATGGAAAAATGTAGGGCTATATATTGTTTTATTTCTCGTGGGTCTGCAAACCGTGCCAAAAGCATACTATGAGGCTGCGGATATCGAAGGGGCAACGAAATGGCAAAAATTCTGGCATATTACTTTGCCAATGATCAACCCTACAATTTTCATGGTGGTTATTCTGTCAACCATTGGTGGATTTTCACTGTTTATCGAGCCCTATGTAATGACCGGTGGCGGGCCGTTGAACAGTACGTTGTCGGCGGTGCTATATATTTACAAACAGGCATTCTTTTATTACCACATGGGTTATTCCGCCACACTGGGAATATTCTTTGCCATGATCATTCTTTTTGTCATCATTATTCAAAAGAAATTCATTGAAAAATAACGGGATAAATATCGCTTTGAAGTCAATATTCTACCTTTTGCTGGTAATGGCAGCATTAATGTTTATATATCCCTTTGTCTGGATGTTAAGTGCTTCACTCGCTCCGGAAAGTGAACTTGCCACCCTGACGGTTATCCCATCAGAAATTACCTTTGAAAATTACCAGGTCTTATTAGATAAAATACCAATTGGCAGGGCTTTGCTAAATAGCGTCATAGTGGCTTCGTCTGTCACCCTGGGTGTACTTGTATTTGGCTCCATGATCGGGTATGCGCTTTCCAGGCTTGAATTCAGAGGCAGGGATACCATATTCTATATTATCCTGTTCACCATGACCCTCCCTTTTCATATCACCTTGATTCCCAACTACATACTAATGGTAAAGTTTGGATGGGTAGATACCTACGCTGCACTGATCATTCCTTACATGATCAATGCATTTGCCATTATCATGTTCAGACAGTATTTCAAATCCATACCACAGGATCTTATTGATGCGGCTAAAATCGATGGTTGCGGGGAGTTGAGAATCATATTTCAGATATTATGGCCTAATTCGATTCCGGCGCTGGTTACAATCGGGATCATTACTTTTATGGCTTCTTGGAACGAAGTACTATGGCCTTTGATTGTGATTCGGGATGAACAACTGATGACGATGCCTCAGCTTGTTACTTTGTTTGCCGTGGGTGGCAGGGCCGAAAGCCAACTGGGTGTTAAGCTCGCTTCCGCAGTGTTGCTGGCATTGCCTATACTTGTTGCATATATGTTCTTTCAGAAATATTTTATCCAGAGTATGGCCTCTTCAGGGCTCAAAGAGTAGTTATAGAATAATAATAATGATAACAGTGAAACGATCGGATATTAGCATTGAAGCGGATACTAAAAAGGTGATCATGATCTTTAATGAACTCACAGATATTAGCAGGTATGAACTGATTCTGCAACGTTTTTTACATTTATCAGATAACGATATTACTTTCGGATTAAAATATGTGGACCAAAAGTTCAGCGCCAGACATTATAACTTCAGTCAAAAGTTGATCGAACATTTTGAGCATCTTGAACACCTGCTGGGGAAAAAGATCGAAACAAGCAATAACGGGAAAAGACTGCTTGGTGCATACGTGACGAAAGAGTACTCCATTGAAGGCGCCGCCCTGTTTAACCCTTCCATCGTACCACATTTTGACCAGTCAGATCCGGATAAAACCAGATTCATACTAAGTTTCAGGCCGGTAGGGGAACAGCATATCTCAAGTCTTAGGTTTGGCGCCGGCACTATCGATGCCAATAACGTCCTTCAAATTAACGGGCAAAACTATTCAACTACTGGCAAATACTCTTTTCCCGATCCTGATTCAAAAGAGGATTATGACGTAACCTTCGATGACGAAATACCTCTTGAAGATCGTGTAATCTGGCCGTGCGCTCCGAGTGAAATTAATGGAATCGAAGACTTAAGGTTAGTAAGGCTTACGGATGGCCCGGCAAGTTATATAGGAACTTACACCGCCTACAATGGCATAGATATCAAGTCAAAATTGCTTGAGACCGATGATTTTAGACATTTCAGGATTAGAGAACTAAAAGGAAAAGCAGTGAATGATAAAGGCATGGCATATTTTCCACGTAAAATAAATAACCGGTATTATGTTATTTCGAGGCAGGGCAGTGAAAGCCTGTCCATTATGCATTCGGATAGTCTATATGACTGGGATACATACAGCCCGCTGCAGTCACCTGAATTTCCTTGGGAACTCGTGCAAATGGGAAATTGCGGTTCGCCGATTGAAACTAATGAAGGATGGCTATTGCTCACGCACGGAGTTGGAGTCATGCGTGAATATGCGTTAGGGGCGATGCTTCTTGAACTTGATAATCCTTCTAACGTTATATCCACGTTGAAGGAACCGTTTATGAGGCCGTTGGAAAATGAACGTGAGGGATACGTTCCAAATGTACTTTATACCTGTGGATGGATGGAGCATAATGCACATATTTTGATTCCGTATGCCATGTCTGATGCTGCATGTTCCTTTGCGCTGATTGAAACTGCAGAACTGATTGAAGAATTGAAAAGAAATATTAAATAAGATGCGCGCGTTGCACGTTTGCTGAAAATGAATTGAAAATGGCTGAAGTAAAACTTGAAAAAATATCGAAAGTATATGAAGACGGTTTTAAGGCCGTCGATCAGGTTGATTTCATTGTTCAAGATAAAGAATTTGTTGTACTTGTGGGTCCTTCTGGTTGTGGTAAATCCACAACACTACGTATGATTGCAGGGCTCGAGGACATTTCTGAAGGAAAACTCTACATTGGCGACACGTTAGTGAATGATTTTCCTCCTCAGCAGCGTGATATTGCCATGGTGTTTCAAAATTATGCCTTGTATCCGCATATGACCGTCCGTCAGAATATGGCTTTCGGACTAAAACTGAGGAGAATGCCAAAAGACGAGATCAACGCCAGGGTTATGAATGCGGCCAGGATAATTGGCCTGGATGATTTAATGAACAAAAAGCCCGGAACGCTATCGGGAGGTCAAAGACAGCGTGTAGCATTGGGAAGAGCAATCGTAAGAAACCCGAAAGTATTTCTTTTTGATGAACCATTGAGTAACCTGGATGCAAAACTACGTGTGAATATGCGGCTTGAGATTGCCAAACTTCACAAAGAACTGGAAGCCACCATAATTTATGTAACCCACGACCAGACAGAAGCTATGACTATGGCTGATCGTATTATAATAATGAAAGATGGATTAATACAACAGATAGACTCCCCGATCATCATGTATAATAATCCGGTAAATAAATTTGTAGCCGGGTTTATCGGTAGTCCGCAAATGAATTTTCTGGACGGGAAAATTGAAGGCTCCGATTTTATTGGCGAAAACAATGTGCTAAAAATCCATCTGCCTTCAAAGTACCAGAAACAGCTTGCAGACTATGCCGGAAAAAACATTATTATGGGCATACGGCCTAAAGATATTAAGCACGTAATTGAAGGAGAAATTGACATTGGATCATATGTGGCATTTAACACTTCATTTAATGGAGTAGAACCGATGGGAAACGAGACTTTTCTGTATTTTTCGATGGGCGACAATGAATGGGTGGCACGTGTCAATCCTGATTCTGTTATAGTGGAAAAGGATACCGTTTACCTGAACAGCCATAAACTGCATTTCTTTGACCAGAAAACGGAGATTTCGCTGTAAAATGCCAATTTATTACTAAATCAATCTACCCCACGGCAGTGTTCTTTAATGGCAGTCATATCATTTGCTGATCAATTGAAATAAAATACATGTAATTTACGTATTTAGTATCTATGATTATTTTAGATAATTAAAATATATGTATATGCATTTTGGCCTCACAAGATTTATACTTTTGAATTTGAGTTACTATCCAACCCAACTGTGGCGTTGAGACCATAACTGAAAAAAATGGACAGGGTTTAAACATATGGTATGTAGTGATTGAATTACTTAACCAATTCAGCTTATAACAGACACGATTTTTATTTTGTTAATAAAGGATGGCAGAAAATGAGCAAAACAATAAAATTCATATCTTAGACACGATGTTAAAACGCATATAGCAGTTAAATTATTGTAATGTTAATAAACAGATATACAGATAACCCAATCCTTACAAAGGATGATATTCCATATCAGGTTGCTACCGTACACAATGCTGGCATTACAAAATTTGGTGACAAGTATATAATGATATTCAGATCGCATAAATTCAATGGCAGAAGCATATTGGGCCTTGCAGAAAGTGATGATGGGTATCATTTTAAGGTTCATGATCAGCCATTTATGGTTCCGGCAACAGAAGGTATTTTCAAAGAATACGAGGAATACGGTGTCGAAGATCCCCGCATTGTTATGATTGACAATGAGTACCTGATCACCTACAGCGCCTATTCCAGGCATGGCGTACGAATTGGCCTCGCAAAAACAAAGGATTTCGAAACTGTGGAACGATTCTCCCTTATCACCGAAGCCGATTACCGTAATGTCGTAATATTTCCTGAAAAATTCAACGGTTTATATGCAAGGCTCGACAGGCCGCATTCTGAAATATCACCCTGGGCCATCTGGATATCCTACTCGCCGGATTTGAAATACTGGGGAGACTCAAAACTGATTATGAATCCGCTTATGTACCACTGGGATCAAATGAAGATCGGGCCCGGCGCACCTCCCATAAAAACTACACGTGGCTGGCTGAACATTTATCATGGCGTATTTCCGACTATGGACGGGAACGTGTACCGATTGGGTGTGGCATTGCATGATCTTGACGATCCTTCTGTGGTCATAGCTGTTGGAGATGAATGGATTCTGCAACCAGAAAAAGTCTATGAAATAACGGGTTATGTACATAATGTGGTGTTTACATGTGGGGCTGTGCCCGAAGAGGACGGCAGCATTAAAATATACTGGGGCGGGGCTGACAAAGTTATGTGTGTCGGAACGGCCCGTATGGATGACCTGGTTGACCATTGCTTAGATAATCCTCGAAATCCTATGTAGAAGTCTGATCGAGTCTAAATTCGCTCCACTGAGTGCCTGCCGAGCATCAGCGTGAGATTTGAGATAGGTATTACTTGTTATAAAATGTTCAAAAGGATATCAATATATTTATCGTGATAAAAAAAACGTAAATCTAACCTGACATTAGCTTGTTTTTAAACTAAATATGAATATTGCTATCCTATCTCCCATCGCATGGAGAACTCCTCCCCGAATGTACGGCCCATGGGAGCAGGTTACTTCAAATATTGCTGAAGGCCTGATCGAGAAGGGTATCGATGTGACCCTATTTGCCACTGGTGATTCCATTACTAAAGGCCACCTCGAATACATTTGCAACCGGCCTTATGCTGAAGATACAAACCTGGATCCGAAAGTCTGGGAATGCATGCATATAAGTCACATAATGGAACAGGCTAACCGGTTCGATTTGATCCATAATAATTACGATTTTCTTCCCCTTACCTATTCCCGGATAATTACTACGCCAATGGTAACCACTATTCACGGGTTTTCTTCATTCAAAATACTGCCGGTATATAAAAAATATAATGACAGCAGTTTTTACGTATCTATCAGTGATTCTGACCGCAGCCATGAACTTGATTATATGGCAACTGTTTACAATGGCATCAACGCCAATGAATTCACCTTCAACGATAATCCGGAGGACTATTTGCTGTTTTTTGGCCGGATACATCCTGAAAAAGGTACGGCTGAAAGTATTATGATTGCTAACAAATCAGGTAGAAAACTTATTATTTCAGGCCTGATTCAGGATCAGGATTATTTTGACAGGCAGGTTAAACCATACCTAGACAATAAAAAGGTCGTTTATGTTGGCAATTCCGGCCCTCAGGACCGAGATCGGATATTGGGAAATGCGTATGCGCTACTGCATCCGGTTAGCTTTGAGGAACCCTTTGGACTAAGCGTAGTGGAAGCAATGTTTTGCGGAACACCAGTCATAGCGTTTAACAGGGGTTCTATGTCCGAACTTATCAGGGAAGGAAAAACCGGATTTATTGTCAATAGCATCGAAGAAGCGGCTGGAGCTGTAAACAAAATCAAATCTATCGAAAGGACCTGGTGCCGCCAATGGGCGGAATCGAAATTTACTCTTCAGAAAATGGTTGAAGGATACCTCTCTGTTTATAAAAAAATATTAGACTAATCAATTTCTAATCAGTCTATTATCTATTGTCTGCCAACTGTTGATTACGAACTCAAAATAGTACCCGACCCGCAAATGTGTTCATGGACTTACATGAATAACTTCCCGTACCGTAATCTACAAGTAGGGCCCGATTTTTCTCCTGATTGAGGTATGATTTATAAACTCCAAGGGTTGATCACTCACCAGGGGAATCATGGCCTGTACAGCGCTTCGTCTAAAGCCTAGTTTGGACGCTATGACTTGCGAGAAGAGGATTTCATTGGGAAGTATCCGCCGGTCGACTTTAGTAAGTCGAATTACATTATACAATAGTTCAATTTTCTGATCTTCTGATAGGAGTCTCAAATCGCCTATTGGATCCGGATTTCGTTCAATTTCGTCTAATTCTTCCCTGTCCACATCATACCTTTTACCGATCTTTTCAATTAATTCCCGCTCATCCCGACTGTATTGTCCGTCAATGCGTGCAAGCTGTATAAGGATACTTAGCTGTGTTCGCACCTTTGACGGCTTGATAAGGTTGTAGCCATATTTTATCTTCTTCATAGACAGATGGATCCCTTACGCAGACTTAACCTACTCCAAAATACAACAAAATTATTAAAAACATTTGGGTCCAGCACACAATATTTAAGTAGTTAGTTTTAAAAAATAATTTACCGGCAAATGCTTGTGCTAATAGGAATATTCGTAGATATTTTTTATATTCCGTTGATCAGGGAATAAAACAATTACGGACCATGAAAATTTCATTAATAGGAACATATCCACCCAATCAATGCGGAATCGGAACGTTTACAAATCATCTGGTAAGATATGCGGTATCAGGTAATAATGATGCAGATACGATGGCTTTGGCTGATGTGATCGTAATCAATGATAAAACTCCCAAAGAAGATTATCCGCCCGAAGTGAAATATACCGTCCAGAAGCAGGATCAACTGGACTACACCAAAGCTGCTGATTTCATTAATTTCAGCGACAGCAGCTTATGTGTTCTTCAACACGAGTTCGGGATATTTGGAGGCGAAAGTGGGGTATATGTTTTGCCATTGATACACAGGCTGCGTGTACCATTAATTGTAACATTTCATACGGTGCTTAAAAATCCTAGCTTTCTGGAGAAATCCATTGTCCGTGAAATCGGTAGAAAGGCTGATATATTAATAATAATGAGTCGTTTAGGTGCTAAATTTTTAAAAGAGATCTATCACATTCCTGAAGAAAAAATTCGCTTAATCGAACACGGCGTACCGGAATTCAATATTAATCCGGTTAAAAACGCAAAAAAGAAATTCAACTATGAAAACAAGAAGGTGTTGTTGACTTTCGGTTTACTGGGTCGAAACAAGGGAATTGAAACGGTGATCAACGCACTACCAAGGGTAGTAAAAAAACATCCGGAGGTGATGTATCTGGTGCTGGGCACTACGCATCCCAATATATTGCTTCATTCCGGTGAACAGTACAGACAATATCTGAAATTACTGGTCCGGAAATTTCACCTGGAAAATCATGTTTTCTTTTTAAAACAGTTTGTCGGAGAAAAAACCCTGCTTCAATATTTGTCTGCAACAGATATTTACATCACGCCATACTTGAATGAGGCGCAGATAACGAGCGGTACTTTGTCCTATGCAATCGGAGCCGGTTCTGCATGTGTTTCAACCCCCTACTGGCATGCAAATGAATTGCTTAGCGACGGAAGAGGTGTGCTATTTGACTTTAAGGATGCTTCAAAACTGAGCGATATAATAATTGATCTGCTTGATAATCCGAAAAAACTGAAAGTCCTGAAGTCGAAGGCATACGAATATGGTAAAAATATCCGGTGGTCGATCATTGGAGCCAAATATCAGAAATTGTTTAAAAAAGTGGTTAAAGCTTATCGTCCCCAAGATCAAATTAGCAAAATGATCATTGACCCAACACTGGTTCCACAATTAAGTATAAGCCACCTGAAACGATTGACAGATGACACTGGCATTGTGCAGCATGCCAAATATGGCATCCCCAATTTAAAAGAAGGCTATTGCATTGATGACAACTCCCGGGCCCTGCTTACCGCATTGATCATTTACAAGCGCACAAATAATAAAGAAGCACTTGATCTTATACCTATCTATTTCAGTTACATTCATTACATGCAGAATATCAAGGGGACATTCCGGAATTTCATGAGTTTCGACCGCCGGTTTTTAGATGAAGAAGGCTCCGAAGACTGTTTCGGCAGAACCATTTGGGCACTTGGGTATATGATCAAATACTCACCCAATGACGCCTATTTTCAACTGGCTTCAGAAATATTCAGAAATGCTCATCGTAATTTTGAGAAACTTAATTCTCTCAGGGGTATTGCTAACACTCTCATTGGCATTTGCTACTACATCCATCATTTTCAATCAGATGAAGAGATGATCATTTTGATGGAACGTATGAGTTTAGATTTGGTTGAACGCTACTACAACCATCGCACCAAAGACTGGCATTGGTTTGAAGATATCCTTACCTATGACAACGGGGTAATACCGCTTGCTTTATACTATACCGTTCAGATCATTGATAATTCAAAAGTCCTGAAGGTTGCAGAGGAATCAACAAGATTTCTAGAAAAGGTAACGTTGAAGAGTGGTTATTTCGCGCCTGTAGGGTCAAATGGATGGTTTCCTAAAGAAGGAGTATGCGCCCGCTATCCGCAACAGGCTACGGATGCCATGATCATGATCTCACTATATTTTAAGATTTATCAAATCAAGAAACGTAAGCGAGACCTAAAAAACATGTTCCAGTGCTTTACATGGTTTCTGGGAGAAAATGATCTCCGTATTCCCTTATATGATCATGAAACCAACGGGTGTAACGATGGGTTGGAATCTTATGGCGTAAACCGCAACCAGGGCGCCGAAAGCACACTTGCTTACCTGATCTCAAACATGAATGTGCTAAAAGCGCTGGAACTGGAATCTAAAATCAGTAAAAAAATAAAACTTGATAAATCGAATGATACGGTATCTAAGATCAAGAAAACTAACGACAAAATAGCAGATAAAAACCTTGAAGGGCAGCTGGAAACTGTCACATGAGACTATTTCAGTGAATATTGAAAAATACGTGTATGCCTGAATTCTAAACCAGGTCATTGACTTTTATTTCAAGCAGAGGGGCGTTCACGCTATGCTTCCATAATTTTGCTGAGCAAAGTGCTAAGCGGCACTGATACAATGCTCGAAGCATAATCCGACATTCCATACGGAATTATGACATTATCATGGCTAATAATAGCTCCACACGTATAAACGACATTAGGTACATATCCCTCCATTTCATCCTGCCTTGGAACCAGTAGCGGTTCACGGAGTCTTCCCAATTCTTTGGTAGGATCATTTAAATCAAACAGTGCGGCACCAAGACAGTAAGTTCGCAGTGGTCCGACACCATGTGTAATTACCAGCCAACCCTTTTCGGTCTCCATGGGTGATCCACAGTTTCCAACCTGGGCAAATTCCCAGAAATAACGCGGTTCCTGAATTTTTATTGGATTTTCCCACACAGTAAGGTTTTCTGAAAACGAAACGTAATTGTTAATGCCGTCTATCCGGCTCAACATAACATATTTACCATCTATTTTTCTGGGAAAAAGAGCCAGGTTTTTGTTTTGTGCACCCTCCCCATGCATGGGCCGCATTTTGAAATTATAAAAATCGTGGGTTTCAATCATCTTAGGAAGAATGGCGTGTCCGTCATATGCGGTATACGTGCCGTAGTAGGTTACTCTGCCATTATCGTCCACAAATTTTACAAACCGGGCGTCTTCGATCCCATTTTTTTCCTTTTCTGAAACCGGGAAGATCACTCTTTCAGATATATCAGTATCCATGGAAAAATGGATTTCGTAATGTGAATCAGCAAGCCATATTATTTCCTTCAAAGCAACCTGTCCTTCCATTGTAAGCTCATTCATTTCCAATGCACGCTCAACCACTTTGGTCAGTTCACTGTAAATAAAAGTTTCACCCAGATTCTTAAGTACTATATTCGAAAGCTTTTTAGGTACTTTCATGTCTTTTAACTTTTGCGCAAAATGCGCGGTGTTGTATGTATGCAGCTTAAGAAAACCGGCCTCTTCAATTCGGTCGCCAACAGGTGCAAATTCAAAATCGCCTTTGCTATCGATTACACCCGCTCTGAAAACGATCGATGATATATGACCTTCACCTATAGCCCGGAAACTGATAATTATCCGCTTTTTCCCTTCTACCAGTCCATATTGGTCAGGTGCTTCGACTATTGACGGATTAAAAAATGCGGCTGATTCCAGTGAGTATTCCATTGTGAAGTAGGATCCAATCAGCAGTTTTTTGTGCGTTGAAATTGTTTTTAATTTCACCTCCAACTGGTCAAATAATGGCGTTACAATTTTATAATGTTTTTCCAACGTTTTTGTAACGTTTCTGTGTCTTATAGCAAATTTTGAAAGCACTATTTGTAATACGCTTTCTGATTCCGCCTGATCCATATTTAATACCTTTTGGATTATTCCTTTATTTCTTTCATCACCATAAGACATGAAACGTAAAATTGTTCTGGTAGGATCCGGATAAAACCGGTTTGGCTTTCTGTTTACTTTAATTCTCATTCTTAAAATTTAGATTTAGATTAAAAAGCGGAAATAAAAATGGTGATAAAATTTATAAAATAATAACAAGAACTGATTTTAGTTGATAATTATGATATGGAATTTGGCGGAGATTCACCATAACAATAAACAGCAATGTAATTCGATACACTGTATAATGAAATATTTCTATCTTCTAATTTTCATTACTGCTCGCCAGGCAAGTTTTGCGTAAATCGTGTTTAAAGGAATCAGTGTTACTGATTTCGGAAATAATATTGAGGGTTGACATAAATTAAGGAAGGGCATTTTAGTTATGCCTTTAATAGAATAAAATTTGAAACAACTGGCTACTTTGATGAGGCAAACAAAATTCCGGAAGATGATCAGGCGGAAATATCATTTACCTGTAAGAAACCTACAAACATTGTATTTGAAGATACATACGCCAAACTTGTGAATATGTTTGGAATGGAGGACTCCAATAAAGATTATATACCTCCGAATGCGGACAAAGATGACTATGTGCAAATTGCAAAACTCATCAAAAAGGAAAAACGGTAATAATCCGAAACAGGGCAGTAGAAAGTTGTCAAAAAAACATTATGGTAAGCCTTATATGGAGAAACAACAGTGGGCTGAATATTGTTTTTTCAAATCCTGAAAAATAACGTCTTTTAATCATAATCAGAAATTTAAAACCCTCTTGCCGAATTCAGGCACCTGCACGGATTTCTTCCACCTCTGCGATCTCCTTGGCCACCGGTGTTCCAAGTAATCGGCTGCCGCTGGAAGTTATCATGAAATTTTCTTCAATACGAATTCCGCCAAAATCAAGATATTCGTCCAATTTACTGAAATTGATAAAATCCGCTGATTTCTTCTCATTTTTCCATTTCTCAATTAATGGCGGAATAAAATATATACCCGGTTCAATAGTCAGGACGTACCCTGGCACCAGCTTTTTTGCAAGGCGAAGAAAATTCAGACCGAATTGTTCCGATTTATCAGTGGACTCATCGTAACCCACATACTTTTCACCGAAATTTTCCATGTCATGTACATCCAGCCCCATCATATGGCCGAGTCCATGTGGGAAAAACAGCGCATGGGCTCCGGCTGATACCGCCTCCTGCGTATCGCCTTTCATAATCCCGATCGTCTTCAGCCCGTCAACAATCGTATTTGACGCCAGTAAATGAACCTCTTTATACGGAATGCCCGGCTTCAAAGCTTCGATCGCTGCATTCTGGGCATTCAATACAATTTGATATACGTCAGACTGCTTACCGGTAAAAGTACCGGAGACAGGAAATGTACGGGTCATATCGCCGGCGTAATGCATCCCCGATTCTGCACCTGCATCCACCAGCAATAACTGACCTTCTTTCAATGTATTGTTGTAATGGTGATTATGGAGTACCTCCCCCCTGATCGAAACAATGGGTGAAAATGATACACCCGGACCTTCTTCTAATGCGATCCTGTAAATTTCAGCCATTACATGTTGCTCTTTCATGCCGGGTCGTGCATACTCCATAGCCCTGAGATGCATTTTTGAGGTAATGCTTACCGCTTTATCCAGCTCCGCAATTTCTTCATCTCCCTTAATTAAACGCTGATCAACTATATTCTTAGTTAATTCTATTGAAATGCCCTTTTTTACCTCCTCCACAGATTTACCAAACAGCCCGGAAAGAAAAAGATATTGCCGGTATCTGTACGGAAGCAGGTAGTGAATTTTCAACCCTTTTTCGGCCGATTCTTTTATATATGTATTAAGGACCGATAAAGGCTGCACATCACTTATACCACATCGGGCTGCCTGATCATGGATCAGTATCTGGGTCCCGGTCCAGACTACGTCGTCCATAGAAGGATTGTCCCCAAATACGATATCACTCCCCTTTTCATTATCTATAACAGCCGCAAGCCCAGGTTTATCCAATCCGAAATAATAAAGAAAAGTACTATCCTGGCGGAATGTATATACATTGTCCTTATAGTTCATGCCTACCTCCTCATTCCCCAATAAAAGTATAACGCCATTACCTGTTTTTTCTCTTAGTTCGTTTCTGCGTGCGATATAAATATCCTTTGAAAACATTTTTTATAATTATTAGAATTTCAGTTCCGGTTTAGCCCAATACCGGCAACTGGCGGAATATACAAAATAATCCAATTTTTAAACGCAGGTGCGTATCAAGTAAATTATGTAAGCAAATACAGAACTTTATTTATCATCGGGGATATATCCTTTTTTGTACTGATTTAACGAATCGCAGCAGACTGCTTTGATTTACAGAATTCATTACCGCAATATAAATCCCGTTTTTAACGGATCATGAGGATCGATCAGGAACTCATGCTGCCCTGTGATGTAGGCTGTCCCACGAACCCGTGGTATTACGGCATCGAAATTTCCATACGTAAGCGAATCCTGAACTGAACATTCAAACGTAGTACCCAAAATACTTTCGATGATCATTGGTTCGTGTATTTTGATTTCACCCCTTTTATAATGAATGGCCATCCGGGCTGAAACTCCCGAACCTGTCGGGCTTCTGTCAACTTCGCCATTTGCGAAAATGCACACATTGCGGCTGTCTGCTTCTTCAGAAACAGGTTCATCGATAAAAATAGTACCATACAAAAAGCCAAGTTCTTTTTCATATGGGTGCACAATAGTTGTATCACTTGCCATTACAGCATGTTTAATCTTCATCCCCGCTTCGATAAGCTGATGATAGTTATCTGGTATGCATTCAATTTGAAGCTTCGTGGCATCCGTAAATACATAGTAAGCTCCGCCATAAGCGAGGTCGTATTGTACCTGACCCATCCCTTCTACATCCACAACGTTATCGAGCGAAACCACAAAAGAAGGCACATTATCAAACGAAACTGATTCCACTTCATCATTTTGTATATGGACATACGCCTTCAACAACCCACAAGGTGTATCAATCATTATCTCGGTGACAGGCATTTTTAAATCTACCCATCCTAGTTCAACGGCAAGTTTTGCAATCGCAATAATAGCATGACCACACATGGTGCTATACCCTTCATTGTGCATAAAAATAATCCCGAAATGCGCATTATCTGAAACCGGTGGCGTGAGCAAACATCCATACATATCGGCATGTCCACGAGGTTCAAACATCAGCGTTGTTCGCAGATGATCATAATGCTTTCGTACATAATCCCGCATTTCCAAAATGGAATTACCTTTAATTTCCGGAAATCCACCTACAATTACACGCAATGGTTCACCAGCGGTATGCATATCAATGGTATTAATCCTGAGCCAATTGTCAGGAGGTGTTAAATGTTTGTCTTTACTGATATTTTGAAATGTATCCATAGCTGTTTAACCTTCCTTAAAAATATGAAACTGAAATTCCAATTCCAGACATTTCAATAAAAACATCGGCTTTACATTACATTTACACAAACGGTACGTCTGTTACAAAATTATTTTATAGCTTGTACATTCTAAAAAAAGTTCAAGCAAACCCTTTCATATGAAAAAGATCATTTTTCGTTTGTTATCAACAGCAATTATAGTTGCCTTTATTGCATGTTCACCAAAAAGTGAGCAGCCAGTAGCTGAAGAACTGCGTATTGATTTCGAGAAATATACACTCGAAAACGGCCTCAATGTTGTATTACATCATGACAATTCAGACCCGATTGTATCTGTGGCTATTATGTACCATGTAGGATCAAACCGGGAAAAGCCCGGACGTACCGGATTTGCACATTTGTTTGAGCACATGCTATTTCAGGAATCTGAAAATGTACCTCAAGACCAGTTTTTTAAGAAGATTCAGGATGCCGGAGGAACATTAAACGGAGGCACATGGCATGATGGCACAGTGTATTATGAAGTGGTTCCAAAAAATGCACTCGAAATGGTATTATGGCTTGAATCTGACCGGATGGGATTCCTCATAAATACGGTTACCGAAGCCGCATTTATTAACCAACAGGAAGTGGTTCAGAATGAGAAACGTCAGCGTGTGGATAACCGTCCGTACGGTCACACAAATTATGTAATAAGCAAGAATATTTTCCCGGAAGAACATCCGTATAACTGGCAGGTAATCGGTGAACTTGTGGATCTTCAAAATGCAACTGTTGAAGATGTAAAGGAGTTTTACCGTAATTTTTATGGTCCTAACAATGCTACACTTGTTATCGCGGGCAATTTTGAAACCGAACAATCAAAACAGCTCATTGAAAAATACTTTGGCGAAATTAAAAGAGGCGTTGATGTGTCCGTACTTGAAGTACAGAATGTTACCCTGTCTAATTCCAAAAGGCTGTTCCATGAAGATAATTTTGCTACCGCCCCACAAATTAACATGGTATGGCCCACGATAGAACAGTATAACAAAGATGCCTATGCGCTTGATTTCCTTGCTGAAATAATTTCTGAAGGTAAAAAAGCACAACTCTATAAAGTGCTTGTAAAAGAGAAAAATTTAACATCAGATACGTATGCATGGAACGATGCAAGAGAGATTACCGGAATGTTTCGAATACGGATTACGGCCAATCACGATATCCCCCTTGACTCGGTCCAACAGGGAATACATGAAGCGTTTGCTTTGCTTGAAGAGACCGGCGTGTCAGATCGTGATGTGGAACGAATCAAAGCCAGTCTTGAAACCGGTTTTTATAACAGTATTAGCAGTATCCTTGGTAAATCCTTCCAACTTGCCCAGTACAATGTATTCGCCGGCGACCCGGGTTTTATCGAAAGAAATATTGCGAACATCAAGGCGGTTACTAAAGAAGACGTAATGGCTGTTTATGAAAAATATATCAAAGACAAACCACATGTCATTACTAGTTTTGTACCTAAAGGGCAACCTGAACTTGCAGTTTCTGATTCCGAACGTGCACATGTTGTGGAAGAAAAAATCGTAGAAAATATAGACCAGGAATTAGCAGATACCGGTGAACTTGAAATTGAAAAAACGCCCTCCAGCATTGACCGGTCGGTTGAGCCGGGAAAAGGCCCGGATCCTACACTTAACATTCCAGAACAATGGACCGCCACACTCGACAATGGATTGAATATCTACGGAATCATGCACACGGAACTTCCACTGGTTCAGTTTAGTCTTATTATTGAAGGTGGTCATTTGCTGGATGACTTCGATAAAATAGGGGTAGCCAATCTTATGACAGATATAATGATGGAAGGCACAAAAAATAAAACACCTGAAGAACTGGAGGAAGAGATCGATTTGCTAGGTGCTAATATCAATATGTTTACGGGTAGTCAATCTATCACCATAACTGCAAATTGTCTATCACGAAACTTTGAAAAGACACTGACACTGGTAGAAGAAATACTGCTTGAACCACGCTGGGACGAAGACGAATTTACGTTGATCAAAACAAAAACCATAAACCAGATAAAGCGTAATGCAGGCAACCCGTCATCAGTGGCCAGAAACGTGTATAATAAATTGTTGTATGGAGAAGAACATATGCTGGGATATGACACGTTCGGTACCGAAGAGCAGGTTAGCGAAATAACCATTGATGATTTGAAATCATTTTATAACAACAATTATTCTCCTACCGTAGCGAGATTTCATATTGCAGGCAATGTATCAAACGAACGGGTACTTTCGGCGCTTGAAAGTTTAGATGAAAACTGGAAGCCTAAAGATGTTGCTATTCCTGAATATACACTTCCCGACCAGCCTGATAAAGCCAGACTCTATTTTGTGGACTTCCCTGACGCCAAGCAATCAGTAATCAATATCGGATATCTAGCCCTGGATCGCACTGATGAAGATTATTTTCCGGCAACAGTTATGAATTATAAGTTAGGCGGGTCATTTAGCGGAAATGTGAATCTTATTCTCAGGGAGGAAAAAGGATATACCTACGGTGCCAGAACGAATTTCAGAGGCACGAAAATACCCGGACCGTTCACTGCTTCGTCAAGTGTACGTACAAATACTACATTTGAGTCTGTAAAAATATTTAAGGAAGAAATGGAGAAGTACCGTGAAGGTATAAGTGAAGATGACCTTGAATTCACAAAAAATGCGTTGATAAAATCAAATGCAAGGAAATTTGAAACATTGTCGTCGTTAATTGGTATGCTTCAAACCCGCAGCGCCTACAACTTCCCCGAAGATTATATCAAAAAGGAAGAAGACATCATACGGAATATGACGCTTGAACAACATAAGGCACTTGCACAGAAATATATCACACCTGATAAAATGATATATTTTGTTACAGGCGATGCAGCAACACAGTTTGAGCAGTTTAAAAACACTGGTTTTGAAGATGTGATCTTACTTGACAAAAATGGTCAAAAAGTGGACGTGCCGATTGAAATCGATGTATCGAAGTAATTTCGGTTAATTTCTGCTACAGCTTTATAATTTTTCCTGGTTTTTATTGCCGGGAGAAATTATAAAATCATACCTGCCCCTACGGTTTCATTCGTGCCTTCATCGATCAGGACGAGGCTGCCGGTAATACGGTTGCGCGTATATCTGTCATACAAAAGAGGTCTTGTTGTCCGGATACGGATCCGGGCGATATCATTCATACCAATCTCCTTATCCTCCTCAATGCGGTGCAGCGTATTGATATTTACTTTATAGTTTATTTCTTTAACGATACATTTAACGTCATTGGTGATGTGTTTTACAATGTATTTTCCGTTTTGAACTATTTTTTTTTGACTCATCCAGCATATCATCAGTTCAATATCCTGTTCCATATGTGGCTGGTTGTGTTCCCTCACGATCATGTCTCCCCTGCTGATGTCCAGCTCATCTTCAAGCTGCATGGAAACCGACATTGGCGCATAGGCTTCCTGTAATTCCCCTTCAAAATTATTGATAGCCTTGATTTTGGTTGAGAACCCCGATGGCAGCACCAGCACTTCGTCACCTGGTTTAAATATTCCACCTGCAATCCTGCCTGCATATCCTCTGTAATCGTGATACGCATTATTTTGAGGCCGGATTACCGTCTGAACAGGAAAACGGCAATCAATGTGATTGTGATCGCTTCCGATGTGAATGGTTTCCAGCAGGTACATGAGGGTAGCTCCCTGGTACCATTTCATTTTTTTCGATTTGTGCACCACATTATCCCCAATCAGTGCGCTTACAGGCATAAACTGGATATCCTTCACATCCAGTTTCGAGGTAAATCCTTCAATATCATCCCTGATTTTATCATACACCTCCTGGCTGTAATCCACCAGGTCCATTTTGTTGATACAGAAAACAATATGCGGAATACCCAGTAAAGCAGCAATAAAGGTGTGTCGTTGTGTTTGTTCGAGCAAACCTTTCCGGGCATCAACCAGTATCAGTGCGAGGTTCGCCGTTGAAGCCCCGGTTACCATATTTCTGGTATATTGTATATGACCAGGTGTATCAGCAATAATGAATTTTCGCTTTGGAGTAGCAAAATAGCGGTAAGCTACATCGATCGTGATACCCTGCTCTCGTTCAGCACGCAATCCATCCGTCAGCAATGCCAGATTTACATAGTCGTCCCCTTTTCGTTTACTTGTCGCTACTATAGCTTCATACTGATCAATAAATATTGATTTTGAATCGTAAAGCAAACGACCTATCAGCGTACTTTTTCCGTCATCCACACTACCTGCAGTAGTAAACCGCAAAAGTTCCATACCCAGGTACGCTTTGTTGTCTATTTCTGTGTTCATTTAATTAATATCTGCTCTTATTGTATGTATCTTCTTATCAAAATTATTTTATTAATCAGTTTTTTTGAAATATTATTTACTACGTTTCCAGGTAATATTCAAGTTCATTTTTAAAAATACCCTTCCTTCTTCCGGTCTTCCATTGCAGCTTCGGACCGTTTGTCGTCGGCACGTGTGCCTCTTTCGGTAGTTCTTGCAGCAGCCACTTCCCGAATAATCTTTTCAATGGTATTTGCTTTGGAGATCATAGCCCCGGTACAGGTGGCATCACCTATGGTTCTAAACCTCAAGGTTCTTACTGTTATTTTTTCACCATCCTTTAATTGCATAAACTCGGTAGCAGCCATGATCACACCATCGCGTTTAAAAGACTTGCGCTTATGCGAAAAGTATAATGAAGGTATTTCGATCTTTTCAGAATAAATATACTGCCAGATGTCCATTTCCGTCCAGTTGCTGATCGGAAATACCCTGAAATGCTCGCCGTGATGTTTTCTCCCATTGAAAATATTCCATAGTTCCGGTCGCTGATTTTTAGGATCCCACTGTCCGAATTCATCACGGTGGGAAAAAAAACGTTCCTTGGCACGGGCCTTTTCTTCATCCCTTCGTGCACCTCCGATGGCACAATCGAACTTATATTTTTCAATGGTATCAAGCAACGTAACTGTTTGCAATACATTCCTGCTGGCATTATATCCTTTTTCTTCCACCACACGACCCCGGTCAATCGACTCCTGTACAGAGCCAATAATAAGCTCTGCACCAATTTTTTTGATGTACGAATCGCGGAATGTAAGCGTTTCGGGAAAATTATGACCTGTGTCGATATGCAGGAGTGGAAACGGAATCCGGGCCGGCCAGAATGCCTTTCGGGCCAGATGTGAAACCACAATCGAATCTTTCCCTCCTGAAAACAGCAGGGCTGCATTTTCAAACTGCGCAAATACTTCGCGCAGCACATATATTGCTTCTGCCTCGAGCTCCTCCAAATGAGTAATACTGTAGGATATCATTATTTACTTCTTATTTTTAATCACAGGTAATACGGACCGAAATAGAGTATTCAACGAACCATCAACACTTTCATTATCCGTATTTAGTTCAATAAACGGATTGACACTAGGTTCAAAGGGTGCGTCCAACCCTGTAAAATTCTTAATTTCTCCACTCATTGCCTTTTTATATAACCCTTTAACATCCCGTTCGGCACAAGTTGTAAAAGAAGCATTGACGTACACCTCATAAAAATCATTCACTCCAATGATCTTTTTCGCCAATTCCCTTATTCGGATGGTGGGACTCACAAATGAACAGATTGTTACGATTCCGCAATTCACAAAAAGTTTTGCTGCTTCGGCAACACGCCTTATATTTTCCTCCCTGTCTTCATCTGAAAAGCCCAGATCAAAGTTTAACCCGGTACGCAGGTTATCGCCATCCAGCAATTTGGTCAAAACGCCCTTTTCATAAAGCATGGCTTCAAGTCCTTTAGCCAGTGTGCTCTTTCCTGATCCGCTCAATCCGGTCATCCAGAGTACGATGCCTTTTTGTCCGAGCAATTTCTCTTTTTTCTCTCTTGGAAGTAGTGAATCAAATATTGGATGAATATTTCTGTCCATTCAGCCCGCGAATTTACAGGTTATGCTGAAAACCTACACATAAAAAACTGCCATTTAACATGCTTTCTTTGTTGTATACAAATTTTTTGATGGTTTCGCTACCTTCATACACACTTCCGCCGGCTGCTTGCAGGATTGCCTGCCCGGCAGCCGTATCCCATTCCATGGTAGGGCCATGCCTGTAATATAAATCGGCCTTCCCCTCGGCCACCATACAAAATTTCAGCGAGCTGCCGACGGAAATAAAATCAACTACTCCAAAGCGGGTAAGTATTACATCTTCTTCGGGTGAGGCGTGAGATTTGCTACGAACTGCAACACGATCTGTTGATTTGTTGTTGACTTGCAATCGGATGGATTTACCATTTAATCCGGATTTCTTAAAAGCTCCTTCCTTGCTCCCATAATAAAAAGTATCTTTCACAGGAACATAAATGACACCCAGATCAGGTTTTCGTTTTTCAATAAGAGCGATGTTCACCGTAAATTCTCCATTTCGATTAATAAACTCTTTGGTACCATCCAGCGGATCTACCAACCAGTATACCGGCCAGTTTTTGCGTGTCTCATAATCGATAATGTCCTGATCCTCCTCAGAGAGGACCGGAATGGTGGGAAAATATCTCGTTAAGGCTTGCGAGATAACAGCATGAGAAGCCCGGTCAGCCAGGGTTAACGGCGAATTATCCTCCTTAAAATCCACTACCTGTGCCGTAGCCGGATTGTTGTAAACTTCTAAAATCCGATCTCCCGCCTCTTTTGTAATCTCCAATAGTATATTAATGTTAATAGCTATTTTATTACCCATATTTTAGAAAATCATGCAATAATACTGATCAATGATAAAACCTTGCAGACAATAATCGAAATTTGGTTTACAATACTATCAATGAAGCAAATGATCTGACCTTTAATGAAACCGGTCCGGGTGTAGCCGCCGTACAGGTATTGAAGGCATCTTATTATTCACCAAATCCGTTACAATCAAGCCCGTTACCGGCCCCAGACTCAGCCCCATCATGGCATGGCCGGTTGCAGCGATCAGATTCGGATAGCGATTAAACCTTCCGATATAGGGCAATCCGTCAGGCGAACATGGCCGTAATCCTGCCCACACTGTTTTATCTTTTAGAATTCCATAGCTGATATCCGGAATATACTGTGCTACCGATTTAAGATATCCCTCCACCCTTTTTCTGTTTACGGATACATCTTTTCCTGCAAATTCCATCGTACCGGCAAGCCGTAACTTATTGCCCATGGGGGTAACAGCCACCCTGGCTTCGGTAAGAATAGAACAAATTCCTGGCATCTTGCCGGGATTGTCAATAGTAACGCTGTATCCTTTTCCTCCCTGCATGGGGATGTCTAATCCGGCCTTTTTTGCCAGATCAGCAGAATCAATGCCTGCCGCAAGTACAAATTCATCAGCTTCGAAAAACCGGTCACCTGCAAGGACACTATGGATTTTTCTGTTTTCATAAATAAAATCCCGGACTGCCATTCCTTTCATAATTTCAACGCCCCTGCTTTTTAGATTTATTTCCAACGATTTCATAAATGCGGCTGGATCGAGAAAAGCATCTCCAGGGTAGTACACGGCTCCTTTGGCCTTGTAAGAAATGTTGCTATCCAACTCATTCAATTCACTGTTATTTAAATTTTTTGCTTCAATTCCCAACGAAGCGGCCACTTTTGCCGTTTCTTTTTCTTCCTCTTCACCCTTATGCGTAGCGTACAACATTAATAACCCGGCAGATTTAAAATTTACACGTGCATCAAGCCCGTCGGTAATTTCCTGAAAAAGACACCTGCTCAACTGATTCATTTCTGCAAGCAAAGGCGCTGCCCTGCGTACATGGCGGGAATTTGCATGCCTGTAAAACTGCCAGCACCACCTGATCAGCGATGCATCAAGTCTGGGTTTTATATAAAACGGGCTGTCAGCGCGAAGCATCCACACCAATCCTTTTTTGATAATTCCCGGAGAGGCCAGTGGGATAAAGTGGCTAGGAACAACCATGCCCGCATTGTTGTAAGACGGACTGTCATCTGCCCTGCTTCGCTCGAGTATGGTAACCTCATGGCCGGATCCGGTCAGGTACCAGGCTGTGCAATATCCGATGATTCCTCCACCGATAACAATGACTTTTTTACCCATACGCTAAATTACCTGAAAACCCATGGCATACGGATCATCCTCTTCATCAATAGTGATGATATTCCGTCCATAAATTTTAGCCCATCCTTCGATTTCAGGGATAATTGCATCGAACACACCTACTTTCGTTTTGCCGGTTATCGTTCCTGTAAAAGTGCTTCCGATAATACTTTCATGTATAAATTTATCTCCTGTTTGCAATTTGCCTTTTGCTGCCCATTGTGCCATCCGTGCTGATGTTCCAGTGCCACATGGCGACCGGTCAATGGCTTTATCACCATAAAAAACGGCATTACGTGCCGTTGCCTGTTCTGATATTGGCTGGCCGTCCCATAAAATATGACTGCAACCACTGATCCGGTTGTTTTCCGGATGTATAAATTCGAAATTCCTGTTAATGTTTGCCCGCAATTTTCTGCCGAAATCAATCAGTTGAGAAGCCGAATAATCCTGTAGTCCAGAGAAATTTTCCTGGATATCAATAATGGCATAAAAATTTCCTCCATAAGCTACATCAAACACCAAATCACCCAGCCCCGGGCATGTAACATGCAAGTTTTCGCTATGCAGAAATGAAGCAACGTTGGTGAATTTGACGGTTGAAACTTTGCTCCCAATTTTTTTATATCCGGCAACAACCAGACCGGCAGGAGTTTCAAGTCTTAATTCCCCTTCCCTCTTTGGTAAAACCAGGTTATGCTCGATCATAACTGTCACCGTCCCGATGGTGCCGTGTCCGCACATCGGAAGACATCCGCTGGTTTCAATAAAAAGGATAGCGGCATCATTTTCCGGATCTGAGGGCGGATACAATATACTCCCGGACATCATATCATGGCCTCTGGGTTCAAACATCAGCCCTTTTCGAATCCAGTCATATTCCTTCATGAAATGAAGGCGTTTTTCCATCATGTTTTCCCCTTTCAGCACGGGTCCCCCTTCCGTTACAACCCGTACGGGATTTCCACATGTATGCGCATCAATGCAGGAAAATGTTTTGCTATGCATCTTTTGAGGTATTTTCATAAACCATTTTGGCGGCTATCAGATCCTCGAGGGCATGACCAACAGACTTAAAACATGTAATCTCACGTGCGTTGCTCCTGCCCTTTACCTTGCCGCAGCACAAACCAAACAAGTCGCCCCTGATAGCTGACTCGTGCAGTACGCCTGTTTGAAGTGGGATTGCCAGATCACCTGTCTCTTTTAACGCACCTGGTAATGCGTCCACGTAAAGGCTGCTTCGGCTAATTACCTCATCGTCAGCCTCCCGCATATCAGGTTTGTACGAACCCACCAGGTCAACATGGCTCCCTGGCCTTAGCCATTTTCCTTTTATCAGAGGTGTGTGTGATAAGGTTGCAGATGATATCAAATCACTGCTGCTGATTGCAGTTTCCAGGTTATCAGTTGCCTGTACTTCCACACCCTCCACCTCCATGCTAAGATCTGAAGCCATTCGTGTCGCTTTTTCTATGTTGCGGCCCCATATCTGTACTTTTCTGATTTTCCTGACCTCGCAGTGTGCTTTGACCAGCTCGGGAGCAAGGGCTCCCGTACCTATCATTGTCATGGTGGAAACGTTCTTCCGCGACAGGTAAAAAGAGGCCAGGGCTGAGGCCGCCGCCGTCCGTATTTTCGTCAGGGCTCCGGCATCCATTACCGCAAGTGGCTCGCCATAAACTGCATCAAAATAAATGTACAGTCCATGAATGGACGGAAGACCGGATTTATTGTTATCAGGAGAAACGGTTACTACTTTTACACCCAGGTTTTGTTCTTCTTTCCAGGCCGGCATAAGTAGTAAGGTGGATTTCCTGTTCTGCGAAGCGCCTGAGAAATTATGGTGGTGCCTGTCAGGTACAACGATATCAGAAGTAAAGCCATCCATGAGGGCTTCTATCAGAGAGCTATAATCCAGGCAAGCCGCTATTTCAGCGGCACCAATAATCTTCATGCAATCTTATCTTTTGTAAATCTGCCGTTAACGAGCCTCCAGATATCCATCGGATTATCGTTATGGAGCTCAGGGGGCAATAACGTTTCCGGCCAATCCTGAAAACTCAATGGCCTTACAAATCGCTTAATTGCGGCGGTTCCAACGGAGGTAAATCTGATGTCGGTTGTTGCTGGATATGGTCCCCCGTGCTGCATGGAAGGACACACTTCTACACCTGTTGGCACACCATTCAAAATCAGCCTTCCTGCTTTTTCACGAAGCAGATGTATCAATGCGGAAAACTCTTGTAAATCGCTTTCCGTGGCCATAACCGTAATGGTAAGCTGACCTGCGATATTTTTGACAACTTCTGTCATCTCATCTTTGTCATTGCACCTGACCAAAAGCGACCAGGGCCCGAAAACTTCTTCATGCAGGGTTGGATTGGCGATAAAAGATGATGCTTTGACAGCGGCAACTACAGGACTTCCCGCATTTATATCGGGGTTGTCATCTTGCGTATCCGATATCGTTTCTATCCCATATTGTTCAAGCATTTGAGCTTTTCTGTTCCGAAAATTTTCAAATATCCCCTTGTTGAGCATTACCGATGCTTTCGAATCTGATATGGCATTTCCAAGTGCATCGGCAAAGTGCTGAAGCGCTTCAGAATTCAGTCCGATCAGCAAGCCCGGGTTTGTACAAAACTGGCCTGCACCCAGTGTAATAGAGCCCGCATACTGTTCGGCCATCCTCACGGGGTTTGCTTCTACCACACCCGGAAGCAAAAGCACCGGATTAACACTGCCCATTTCCGCAAACATCGGAATCGGTGTTTCTCTTTTTTGTGCCCGGCTGTACAACGCCTTACCACCGCTGAATGATCCGGTAAAACCCACTGCCTTGACACCGGGGTGACTAACTAATTGGTTTCCGGCATGAAATCCGTTGTCCTGCACATGTGAAAAGATTCCTTCCGGCATCCCAGAAGAATTTGCTGCATTAATAATGGCCGAAGCAATCAGCTCACTGGTGCCCGGATGGCTGTTATGCGCTTTTACAATCACCGGGTTTCCTCCTGCAAACGCCGAAGCGGTATCTCCACCTGCAGTAGAAAATGCAAGCGGGAAATTGCTTGCACCAAATACGACCACAGTACCTAGCGGAACCATCATTTTCCGAAGATCAGGTTTTGGCACAGGTGATCTGTCAGGAATTGCGGTATCGATCGCGGCCTCAACCCACGATCCTTCGCGCACAAGTGCAGCAAACATTTTTAGCTGATTTACTGTACGTCCGCGTTCTCCGGTAAGCCTTGCCTGTGGAAGACCTGACTCAAGCATGGCCCGCTCTATCAATGCATCTCCTAATGCCTCGATTTCATCCGCAATTTTTTCAAGAAAATCAGCTTTTTTGTCTTTATCAATTCCCTTATATATTTCAAATGCCTGCGTTGCAAGATTCACTGCATTATCAATATCAGAATCGTTAGCAGAATAAAATTTCCCATCAAGCTGTTGACCCGTAGATGGATTAATTGCATAAAACGTGTCATCGGTATCTCCTGTTAAGCTAGATCCAATATGATTTTTACCTGTAATTGTCATGACATTTTATAAATTTTTGTAATCCGGCAACTCCGGCCTAGATTTCAACGACGAATTTATTATTTCCAGCACTTTTTCTCTCTCCTCTCCAACAAGCGGCAACCTGGGCGGCCTTACATTTTCGGTACCCAGGCCCGTGGCGGTTTCAGCAAGTTTTATGTTTTGTACCAGCTTTGAACTGATATCAAGCTCAAGTAAAGGAATAAACCACCTGTAAATTGCAATGGCCTCCTGTATCCGGCCTGCAATTGCCAACTGATAAATTGCCACGGTTTCCTTCGGAAATGCGCATACAAGTCCTGCTACCCAGCCATCGGCGCCCAACAGAAGACTTTCCAGCGCAAGGTTATCAACCCCGCTCAGAATTCTGAAGCGATCACCAAACGCAATTTTTAATCTGGTTAGGTAAGTAATGTCTCTTGAAGACTCCTTGATGGCCGTAATATTGGGAATATCGGACAATACCTTAAACATTTCAATATCAACATTCACTTTATAATCCACGGGATTATTGTAAATCATAATTGGAAGCTCGGTAGAAGCCGCGACTGCGGTAAAATAGGCTAATGTTTCGCGCACGTCTGAATGATAGCGCATCGGAGGTAACAGCATCAGTCCATTTGCTCCATTCTCTTGTGCATTACTGACAAATGCTATGGCATTTTTTGTGGTTTGTTCGGCTATATTCAGTATTACAGGCACACGCCCGTCGCTTAATTCCAATGTAAATTTCAGGATTTGCTGTTTTTCATCTTTCGTCAGACTGCTTGCTTCTCCTAATGTTCCTCCGAGTATAATTCCTGAAACACCTGCTTCTATCTGCGCTTCAATATTTTGTCCAAATGCAACCAGATCGAGCTTGTCGTCATCGGTAAACTTCGTGGTTACAGCAGGATAAATACCTTTCCAGTTCACATTTATCATATTTCTGCATGGATTTTTATAAAGCAAATGTAGCAGGTTGCACAGCGATTAATTCAGCATTATTTATCCATTTATAATACTATTTTATCTTATTTGGTAACTTTACTGTTATTTACCGCTATTTAAATACAATTATGAAACCAGTATCTTTTCATGTATCACGCCCTGAGAAGGAATCGGTAAAAATGGAAAAAGACCGATTACCTCATTTCTATGATAAGCTACATTTCCATCCAGACAATCAGATTACTGCAATTTGTAAAAGTCGGGGAACCTTATATTCTGGTGACAGCATTACGTTGTTTGAAGAAGGAGAGGTGTATCTGATCGGGCAAAACCTGTCGCATGTATTCAGGAACGATACGTTGTTTTATTCTGAACCAGCACGTATTGCTGAATCGATTTCCGTTTATTTTGAAAATGATTTTATGGGTTCAGGATTTCTCGACAAGAAAGAAGCAACAAATATTTCAGATCTTCTCATATCGGCACGAAAAGGAATAAGGCTTCGTGGCTCATTAAATAAAGCAATTTTTAGCCAGCTTACGAATTTTGAAGAACTGGAAGGAATAGAACGTATTATTGCCCTCCTTAACATTCTCCATCAGATATCAGTATCAACCGAATTGGAAACGCTTGCGAGTGTGAGATATTCGATGCCCGTAAAAGACGTAGACAACAAGCGAATCAATTCAGTGTTTAATTACCTGATAAACCATTTTACAGAACCCGTAACACTTGAGATGATTTCGGAGATTGCCAATATGAGTCCAACCGCATTTTGCCGGTATTTTAAAAATCATACCCGTAAAACATTCACCCAATACCTGAATGAAATTCGGATCGGGCATGCATGCAAACTTCTCATGTTGGACAACTTTTCAGTTGCACAGATTTGTTATGAATGCGGTTTTAGTAATTTATCAAATTTCAACCGCCAATTTAAGATGATAACGGGCTATTCTCCCAGGAAATATATAAATCAACGGCATCTAGGTCAAGGATAAATATGGCTTTACGTCATTGGACAACAATACTATTTTATCAAGGGAACTTACAAACCCAAAACTACATCCTTCCGGATTCAGCATAAACTGCAGGACTGGATTCATAAATCAGCCAAGGTATCAGATACGAACAGGCAATTTTGCCCGATAGAGGATCCCAAATGATTTCACGATTTTTCTGATCAAATCGAAATATAACGCAATCCATAATATAATGGTCATTATCCAGATTATCACAATATTAAACCAAACCGTATCAAAATAATATCCCATAAAATGCTTTTCTGGCGAATAGAATGTCGCCCTGAAATCAAGGATATTGCGCGGCTGCAGGTCTGAGTAAATTGGATATACCTTTTGGATCAACCGGCCTTGAGATTCTACGATTTTTATCAGGCTTATGGCATTTGTCACCTCGGCAGAAATCGCGTCATTTTTATAGTCCTTCCGAAACTGTTCGAATTTATCTTTTTTAGCAGGCGTATCGGTCATTTGCAATACCAGTGAATTTCTGGAATCGGCAAATCGCTTATATTTCTCATTATAAAATCTCTCCAACTTACTGATAAACCTAATCGTACTGTCATATACCTCCGGAGTGAAATCATTGACATTCAAGAAGTTTATAAACTCAAATCTCTCCTTACCGACCCTGACAGCCTCCTTACTCAACTCATAGTGAAGTAACTGTAAATCTTTACTTATTTTTCTTTTAATCTTATCTTCCCCTGACAAATAATTATTAACTACATATGATAATTTCGTTTCCAGTTCAGGCAGAAAATAGGTCTTCTTATAATCTGCCTGCTTTATATTTTTATCAAGCAAATAAAATTGGGATTCGAATTGGTTGTCTTTAAACTGGTTTACCAACGAGGCTTCGAAACACCATCTTGATGCCATGATTTCACCGAACCAGGGAACTTTGTCAATGACTGAAACAGATGGATTGAATTTATCGAATTTGATAACTACCCCACTTAAAATCAACTGTGGAATAATCAGTAATGGGATCAGGATGTATATTGTAACGGCAGAATCGAAAGCTGAAGAAATATTTAACCCGGTAATATTTGCAAAACATGAACAGCTGAACAGGATGAGCCATAAACTGAAATACATATCTTGTAATTCCAGAATGGAGTTGCCTATAAGTACAAAGGTAAACGCCTGAATAGCCGATATTCCGAACAGAATTCCTGTTTTTGCCAGCAGGTAACTCCATTTGCTAAGATTCAGAAATGACTCACGCTTCAATATTTTCCGGTCACGGAGAATTTCTTCCGCGCTTACCGTTAGGCCCATAAAAATGGCTACTATGATGCTCATAAAGAAGTAGATGGGAATATTATCATTCTGGCTGAATACATATTCATTCGCACCGTCATCTCCTTTCACATAGTATCGAATGAGGTAACTCAGGAATAATGCGAGTAGCGGGGCTTCCAAAAAGGTTATGATCAAATACTGTTTGTTGCCAATCTTCGACAGGATGTCGCGTTGTGCGAATATTTTAATCTGATTCAACTTATCAGGAAGCTGAAGTGCTGATTTAAGCGTTGATTTTATGCTTTTCGGAGAAGGAAGAGTAATGGTATCAGTGAAATGTGTATTCCATTGCGGAGGGCTTATCTTTCGCTGATCCGTAAATCTACCAAATTCATTGACCACTTTATTCTCAATAATGGTAAATATCTGTTCGGCATTTACATTACCGCATTCTATGCATGCACTTCGGTCCTTATTGACCATGTTCACGCGTGTTTTGAAATATACCAAAGCTTCCAGTGGATTACCATAGTATATCTGATATCCACCCACATCAAGAATAATCATGCTGTCGAACATTTTATAGATGTCCGAGGAAGGCTGGTGTATGACAACAAAGATCATTTTACCCCTGAAAGACAGCTCCTTCAGTAAGTCCATTATATTCTCAGAATCACGTGATGATAACCCTGAAGTCGGTTCATCAATGAAAAGAACCGATGGTTCTCTTAAAAGTTCAAGGCCTATATTGAGACGCTTTCGCTGACCTCCGCTAATCATTTTGTCAAGGGGTGATCCAACTTTCATGTCTTTCGTCTCCAGCAAACCGAGTATATTCAGTTTGCTGATCACAAGATCATGTATTTGCCCCTTGTTGTATTTTCCAAAACTCAGCCTGGCTGCATAGTAAAGGTTTTGATATACGGTAAGCTCCTCAATTAAAAAATCTTCCTGAGGTACAAAGCCAATCACCCCTTCAATCTTTTTTTCATCACTATGAATATTGATGCCGTTGATAAGCACTTTACCTGATGACGGCGGTTCGCTACCATTTAATACATTGAGCAACGTTGATTTGCCGGATCCACTTGCCCCCATAATGCCGATCATCTTCCCTCCTTCTTCAGATATATATATATCACGCAAACCCGTGTCTCCGCTTCGGAAACGATAAGAAATGTGATCTGCAAGGAAGGAGAATTTCGTACTTGCCTCTTCGTCAATAAACCTCCCTACTACATCACTGTAATAAACCGGGCTGATTTTGTTGCCCCGGATGGTGGATCCAGTGGGAAACACACAGATTTTCCGGCTCTTTAGCGGTACACCGTTTAAAGACAAATCTGAAATCCCCAGGTATTTAACAAAATAAGTTTCAGCTCCCGGAATACGAAGAATGGCAATAAGTCCAGTCAGGTTTTTGGCGGCAATTCGCTTGCTCTTATACGGATGCTCACCCGTACCGTCATCGATGATGAGGATGTTTTTAGAATCAAATTCTTCCGCATCGGTGGCCCTTACAAATTTTTCAATTTGCCAGATATCTTTTTGATTCACTTTTATTATTTCACCAATATAAAAAATAAGGTTACTCTGACGTTCAGAAATTTCTTCATCAGCCAGCACAAGTTCGATTATCTTGAGAATTAAAATGAGTTTTTGCTGCTGGGTCAGTCCTTTATTGATGTGCCTTCCAATTTCAGAAATTTGTGCCCAATCATCCACAAACTCAATGGTTTCCTGATCGGCGTCTTCTATTTCCTCAATCTGTGGCTTATATTCTTCACAATATTTGTCGAAGAGCTGAAGGTAATGGGGAATCGATTCCTGGTTTAGATGAAAAGAAAGAAACTCCTTAATATTGGCTCGTTCATCTTCGGTAACCCGCTCTTTTGCAACAATAGAAAATAACTGTATGATTACATTTAATAATTCTTCACTCATTTTTTACCTTCTGAAAATGCATGAAACAGCATGCCTAAAAATAGTATAATTATAAATGGTTTAAAACACCTGAACTAAACTTCGATTACGGATTGGATATGAAAACAACCATTAGTTGTTCAGGCCGCCTGCTGCTCTTCCTGCTTCGGTGATTTTTTTATCTTAATATACTTGCGCGGACCTGATACTCCCATAAGAAATGCATATGGATGAAACGCATCAATATTTTCAAATATTATTTTCAATGTACCTAATAGTGGTATTGCAACAAGCATACCAGGTATGCCCCATAACATGCCACCCAAAACGATGCCAATAATCGTAAAAAATGGATTGATTTGAACACTTCCGCCTGTAATGTTGGGCGTAAGTATATTATTCTCTGTAAATTGAATGATCATAAATAGTATCAGAACTCCGATTGCTTTTTCAGGTGTACCTGACAAAAGCGTAAATGTCAGGGGTATTGACGCTCCAATCAGTGTTCCAAAGTACGGAATCAGATTCATTAGCGCAGACAATATTCCAAACATGATTGCATATTTTATCCCAACAATCCATAATCCAAGTGAGTTAAGTACACATAAAATCATCACTACCGCTACTACACCACCAATATATTTTCGTGTTACATCCGATAACTGATCCATCACTTTTTTAGTGGCTGCATGTTTACCATTTGGCGTTATCATCAATACAAAATTTCTGAATTTATTTCTGTAAAATGTCATGAAGAATACATATACGGGAAGAATTCCAAATGTAAATATGGTGGTAGTGGTTGCTGACAGAGCACTCTGTATATTGCCAGCACCTGTTTCAAGCATTTTATTTAAATTGTCACGCATCCATTGTTTCTGACTGCCTACACTTATGCCGAAAATGGTTTCGACCTTATTTTGAATGATTTCAAGACTAACCATGGCATTCGCTTTTATAGCTTGAAAGTCAGCAAGAAAAAATGTGAGCCGGTTGTATAAAAAGAACAAAATGCCACCTATAACCGATATTCCGAACAAAATGCTGATGATAATGGCCAAAGTTCGTGGTACCCTCTTTTTTTCAAGCTGGTAAGATATCGGAAACAACAGGTAAGAAAACAGTACGCCGATAAACAACGGATACAAAAAATTTCTCCCGACACTTGCAACGACAATAAACGCTATTATCCCGACGAGCCCGACCGTTATTTTAACTATCAAAGACTGATTTTGCAGTATCATTAGCGTTTCATTTTCAAGAAGACTAAATTAAGCCAATTGTAGCATTTAATGCGTGTTGAACATTAAAAAATACTGATATTAGAATAATTAATAATTTCAATTATGTTCTTTGTAAATTCAGCTATCAAATCATATATTCAGTATATGTATGCCCGTCCTTGCCCTATAGGTAGCCAATTTTTAAACTGCAAGGACCCACTTTCTGCCAGCCCTGATGATCTTCAGGCATGGAGAGCAGGCGGATTAGCATTCTTGGTTGTTAAGATTTACTTAAAGAATCTTCACTTCTATCTAATGACAGTACTTTTAGGATGCCATAGTTATTCAGTTCTCAGTATATCCGAAGGGTTCGCTCTTATTACCATTAAGGTCTGATAACTTATCGTGAACAGAGAAATTACAATAATGATTGTTCCCGCCAGCAAAAATATCAATGGCGTAATGGTTATCCGGTATTCAAACACACTTAGCCAGTTATCCATGATGTACCATGTAACCGGTATGGCAATGAGCAGGGCTATTATAATCAGCAAAACAAATTTTCCGGCCAGGATATAAACCAGGTTATTACGTGAAGCACCTAACACTTTTCTTATGCTTATCTCTTTGATTCGCGCTGAAAGGATCAGGGCTGAAAAGCCAAATAACCCCAGGCAACTGATAATAACAGCCAGTGTGGTAGCGCTTGTCATAATTTTACCAATGTTTTCTTCTTTCAGGTATTGTTCTTTCAAATTTTCATCAAGAAAATCGTAATCAAAAGGTTCTCCCAAATATATTTCATTCCAGACAGTACGAATTTTGCCTAACACTTCACTGGTTTCTTCCGGGGCTATCCGTATTAAAATTTTAGGAGAAGGGCTGCTTCCTATATTTACATTTTGAGCGCCACTAAAGCCAAGATCGACATTCAATGCCATTACCAGCGGTCCGATGGGTGCATGCAATGATTCAATATGAAAATCCTCCACAACACCAATGATTTCATGATCTTGGAATTGACCATTTGGGATCATGCTGCCTACCGGGTTTTCAATTCCGAATTCCCTGACAAAAGATTCATTCACGATCAATGAACGTCTGTAATCGGCTTGGTTTTCTTCGTTGAAATCTCTGCCTTCTACAAGTTTTATAGCCAGTGTATTCAGGTAATCAACGCTAACCGTGTTATAATAAAAACTATATTGCACGTCTTCATTCAGCCAACCAATATTTGTCCATGTGCCCTGTTCAAAGGTGTGTGATGCCATAGCGGCATTAATTATTTCCGGAAAGGGCTTAAGTGCACGTATCATTTTGTCCCCTTTTTCCATCCCCTTAGTAACCATTTCCCTCACCCCTTTTGCATCGTCAACATTCAACGTAAGCACTACTACGTGCTCCTTATCAAAACCCAGGTTCTTGTTTTGTAAAAAACGTAACTGATTTTTCATAATAAGTGTGGCTGAGATCAGAAAAATTGAAAGCACAAACTGACCTGCAATGAGAACAGTTCGAAGAGAATGCCCGCCGGCATGCATCATAATACTTCCTTTGAGCATGGAAATGGTATTAAACCCCGACATGATCAAGGCAGGATAAAAACCTGATAAAACACCAATTAGAAGTGAAAGAAGCACGAAAATACCAATATTTTCACCAGTAAGTTCAAATGCAAGCTCCTTATCAGAAAATTCATTGAACATAGGCAACGCGAGCAATGCAATAAAAATGCCAATCAACAATGCAATCAAGGATGTGATAACTGCTTCGCCGATAAACTGTCGCACTAGCTGGCCCTTGTAGGCGCCCACTGATTTTCGAATACCTATTTCTTTTGAACGCTCCATTGATCTGCCCAGCGATAGCGTTACAAAATTTATACCGGCTATAACAAGTATAAGTATGGCAATCGCACCAAGTATGAAAATGGTTTTCGGGTCACCTACCTCGTTGTCGCTGGGAGGAAGATCAGCATTAAGATGGATGTCTTTCAATGGCTGCAGAAAGATGGCATATTCCATTTCTTCAAGATTTTCTCCGAGCACCTGATTTACAAGCGATACAAATTTTGCCGATACTGTTAGTGGATCTGCTTCTTCGCGGAGCATAATGAAATTCTGTCCTGTAATCATAAACCATGATGTAAGCATCTGTTCAGGAAAGATATCTTTCAGATAATGATCAGACACAATCAGTTCAAACCGGATACTACTGTTTGAAGGAACATTTTCCAAAACTGCCTTCACTTCAAATTCACGTAGCTGGCCATTTATATTTATAACGAGGTCAGAGCCGGCAGCGTTAATACTACCAAAATACTTTTCGGCTATTTTTCTGCTGATGACTAAATCACCCGGATCAGTAAGAACACTAGCTGTATTACCGCTTACAACTTCGAAATCAAACATTTCGAAGAAATGCGACCCGACAATAGTAATATTTTCATTAAATGACATATCGCCTTTTTTAACTAAATCATTAAAAGACGTAAACACCGTATATTTTTCAATTTCTTCATACGATTCATAGAGCTGTTTGCCCATACTAAAAGGAGTGACTGTGTTGACATTTTCCTTTCCACTATGTTTTTCTTTAGTCCAGGGGCGGTATATCCTGTCAGCATTGGTATGGAAGGTGTCGTAGGTAAGTTCATTTTTCACAAACAGAATGATGAGTATGGCACATGCTATACCCACTGAGAGGCCGAAAATGTTGATAAATGAAATAAATTTGGAACGGAGCAGGCTTCTTAAGGCAATTTTTAGGTAATTGATGAGCATAATTCCAGGTGTAAAGTTTTAATACGATTTAGTATGCTAAAACGAAAAAACAGGGAAATGGGTTATACACCCAGTTGAGTAACCTGGTCAAAATAATACTTGCTTCTATCCGTATCTGTTATGCGCCAACTATCAGGAAAACTAATTACCTCAATTCTAATATCCTCCCTTGAAAGCATAACTACTTGTTGATTTTCGTCAAAATAGAACTTACCTGATTTTCCATTGAAATTAAATGAGGATAGGTCTGATAATCCCGCGTTAAAATTCGATGAACAATTGCAGTATAAATCTTAAGTAACGGTGTATCAAAAGAAAAACCACCGGAACTTCCATTACCGGTGGTTATATTGCAATGTAAATCAAAGTATCCTATCCTGAACGGGTGTATAATTCATTTTCATGTTTCACCCAGTCACTGGCTTCATTTTTCAGCATTTCTTCCTTGTCTTTCCAGTCCATGCCCGGCATGTTGATCAGGCCCGCCATCCGGGCTTCGGTTGCTCGTATCACATGATTTTTCTTGAAAAGAATTTTATCGCTGATCACAAAAATAATGACACCCAGTACAACCCACATGGCAACCACGGAAGACCCGATCCCTCCATGATACTCTTGGTTAGAAGTTACAAACATGCGATGAACGAGACTGCTCAGAAAATACCCGAACGGAATACCCACCAAATAAGACGGATAGTAATTCTTTGGAAAAAGCAGAAAGATACCGAAAATGGCTATAAGCGGGGCCCACAATTCACCACACGCCCAGAACCAGAAATACAATTCTTCAAAATACCAGCCCTCTCCTGTTTCAGCAATGTATTTACTCTCCAAAAAATTGGGTATGGTTATCAGGCTGGTGTTAATAAGATATTCGCCAAATCCATCAATCGGAAAAAGCAAATAGATCATTTTTGAGGACGGGGCTATAATTAACAACAACAAAAGGCCCCAGCGGAGCCTTTTGTTTGCCCACATGGAGTACAGGAATCCTGCAAACTTCATGCGGCCAATATTGAGTTCGTTTGACAAGTGCCTTGCCGTACCTGTCATCCTCAGCCAATATTTATTTAATCGTATTGAAAGACTGGAATGTGTTTGTGTCTTTCTTACATTTCGGAAAATCTGGGGATCCCGGCCAACAGGGTCCCTCTTCGGCCTGAACCTGCGGAACACTTGCCCATAGAAACGCTCCAAGTGCGAGGGTAGCTGCTGTAAAACCGATTTTCTTGAGAACTCTTTTTGGTAATAATACGTTGTTTCGCATGTTTGTTGGGGTTTAGTTATGCTTTGTTTTGTTTCCCCAATATTAGAAGATGCGAAATCACTTGTCAACTCACGAATGCCCATTCTTCAAAAATTTATATTTCAAACGAATCGATTTTATCTGCAATTTCCCCAAATAATTATGTAACAATTTAAACGAAATGTTTTACAATATAGAAACAGAAATAATTATTTAAAATACAAAATTTCAAAATATTAAATAAGTCATATTTTATCAAAAACTAAAAGTTCTTTAAAAAATTATATTATTCTAATCTTATAAATGCTTAATTAAACTAAATTTGATATTAAAATAGTATTATTTTAAGAAAATAAAAATTATTATTCGTGATTAAATTCTTTATTAAGTATAAAAGTAACCAAGGCTCATTCCGCTAAATACAGATAATATAATCCATGCAGAAGTTAAAAAAATGGTGAAGATTAGCTGTAAAAAGCAATATGATGTTGCAAAGTATATGTTAATTTCTTTAGTTTCAAGCAATTTATCTATAATTTACCTTCCTTACTTACCAGTAATTATGAGAATAAGCGTATTTTTTATTTGGGTTTTAGTATTGATGCTAATGTTGCCCGGATTAAGTTCCTGTCAACGAAAATCACTTGCTAATTCAAATTATATGGTAAAGCCAGTCAATCATCACAGGTACTACAGTCCTAAAATGGACCGGCGTCTGCCAAGGACTAAAATTGTGAAGATCAAAAACTGACAGGCCCGATCTTATATACCGCAAATAATGCCCCCGAATATATCAGTTATCCTTCCGGTGTATAACGGCGAAGGAACCATCCGAAAGGCAATCGAATCTATCCTGCAACAGACCTGCAGTGATTTTGAATTGTTGCTCATTAACGATGGATCTACGGACCATACCCTGGAGGTTGTTGCCGGTTTGTCTGGCCAGGGAGGCCTTCCTGATCCACGGATCAGCATATATGATCGCCCACACCGGGGATTGGCCTCCGCCTTAAACTATGGAATCAGGCAAGCCTCCGGAACATACATTGCACGTATGGATGCCGATGATTACGCTTACCCCAACCGCTTTGCTCTGCAGCTATGTTACCTGGAACAAAACCCGGATATTGATGTATGCGCTACACAGGTAATATTTGAGGGCGATCCAGAAAATGAGGGGTTAATACAATACGTGACGTGGCAGAACCGGCTTACAAGTCACCGGCAAATGTACCTGAACCGGTTTGTGGATTCACCGGTTATCCACCCTACCCTCATAATCAGAAAATCGGTTTTTACTGCACACGGATTTTATCCGGAAAAGAAAGGGCCGGAAGATTTCCGGCTTTGGCTGCAGTGGATGGCGCAGGGTGTACGTTTTGGTAAAGTAGAAATGAAACTTTTTAAATGGTACGACTCCCCGGGCCGGCTTACACGGCAGCACCCTCATTATAACCGCGATATATTCTTCAGGTTAAAAGCAAAATACTTTGCCGAATGGTTCAATAGCCGACCACATAAAGACAATGCTTCCGATATCTGGATTTGTGGTACAGGACGCCATGTAAATCACAGGACGCGGTGGCTTTCACATTTTGGCATTACTATTAAAGGAAATGTGGATATCAAATGCATCAGTCCAACCAAACATAAGATTCGTTATTCAGACATTCATAACCTTTCCAATCCGTTTTTTCTTTCGTATGTGAGCGACCGGAAGGGACGCATGGAAATTCATGCTTTTATGACTGATTCTGGATATACCGAAGGCGTTAATTTCTATATGATGGCCTGAAATGGCTTCGATATCCATACGATTTCTTTAATTTTCCAAAAAACTAAATCCCATCTGCCATGAAAACAAAAATTGCTTCTGCCGTCATTCTTATGATTTGCACATTGAACGGACTACTCGCACAATCACAATTAACGATCAGCCAGATCATGCAGGATCCAACATCCTGGATAGGAACATCCCCTTCTGGCATCTATTGGTCCGAAGATGGAAAACGTATCTATTTTAACTGGAATCCAGACCAGAATCCGGGTGATTCATTATACTATATCACGCCGGAAGATCACCAGCCGGTCCGAGTAACTCCTTCAGAAAGAGAGCAACTTCCTGCACGTTTCGGAGATTATGACAAAGAACGTAAACGAAAGGTATATACCAAAAACGGTGACATATTTATATACGATATAGCCTTCGGAGAAGAAATACAAATTACAAATACTCTCGAGCAACTTAATTCGGTGAAATTCAGCTTTGACAACAAGTCAATTCTTTTTCAAATGGACGGAAATCTGTACGAATGGAATATTGATACGGGCTTTACAAATCAACTTACCAATTTTAAGAGTGGTTCTGATAAATCCGATTCCAAATCCTCAGAGCAGGACAAATGGCTCGAAGAAGACCAGATGCACTTAATATCCGTACTGGCCGAAAGAAAAGACAAACGGGAAATTCGGTCTGAAATAAATAAGAAGAATAAACCTGAACGGCCAAAAAAAATCTATACAGGAAAAAAACGTGTCTCGAATATAGATTTAAGTCCTGATGGGAAGTATATAACCTATACACTTATTGAAAGAGCAGGCACCGCCAAGAAAACCGACGTGCCTGATTATGTCACTGAATCGGGTTATACCGAAAACCTTACTGCGCGGACAAATGTAGGTGCCGGATCATCGTCCCGTGAATTATGGATCTATAATATCAAGAGTGACACCGTATATAAGGTTTCTACCAAAACCTTACCGGGAATCAAAGATTTTCCGGACTATTATGCCGATTATGATAAGTACAAAGATGCCAAACAGGAAGTACGAAAAGTTGATGCCGGAAGTCTGCGTTGGTCTGATGATGGCAAAAATGCGATCGTCACGTTTCTTTCAAAAGATAACAAAGACCGTTGGATTGCATTGCTCGACCTTTCGGATGGAAGCACAGACGTACTGGACAGGCAGCATGATGAAGCGTGGATTGCCGGACCCGGTATAGGCTGGTTTAGCCGTGAAGCCATTGGCTGGATGCCAGACAATAAATTGGTTTGGTTCCAGTCGGAAGAGTCAGGATACGCACATCTTTATACAGTTGATATACACAACGGGAAGAAGAGAAGTCTTACAAAAGGAACTTTTGAAATTTACAATCCCCGAATATCCGAAAACAAACAATACTGGTATTTTGATGCCAACATGGAACATCCTGGCATACGCCACTTATACAGGATGGCTTTAAATGGTGGTAAGCCGGAAAAAATTACCGACATGATCGGGCGGAACGATGCCGTACTTTCGCCCAACGAAACGATGCTTGCCATAAGAAATTCGTATGCCAACCGGCCCTGGGAACTTTACCTCAAAAAGAACGAGCCTGGTGCGCAAGCTGTTCGCATCACTCATTCACTTACCGGTGCATTCAGTAATTATAACTGGCGAGTGCCCGAATTTATCACCTTCAAAGCACGTGACAATGCAGAAATACACGCCCGTCTATATAAACCTGCTAATCCTGAATCCGCAGGCCCCGCAGTCATATTTGTTCATGGTGCGGGTTATTTGCAAAATGCACACCAGTGGTGGAGCAGCTATTTTCATGAGTACATGTTTCACAATTTCCTGGTCGATAACGGGTATACCGTGCTTGATATCGATTACCGGGGCAGCGCCGGATATGGCCGCGACTGGCGAACAGCCATTTACCGGCATATGGGTGGATGGGATCTTACTGACCAGGTGGACGGCGCCAGTTACCTGGTGGAGGCCCATGATATAGATGCCGGTAAGATTGGAATCTACGGTGGCTCATATGGTGGATTTATCACACTGATGGCCTTATTTACCCAACCCGACGTTTTTGCTGCAGGTGCAGCGCTACGGTCGGTAACCGACTGGGCACATTATAACCACGGATATACCTCCAATATTTTAAACACACCCGTACAGGACAGCCTTGCCTACATCCGGTCTTCCCCGATTTATTATGCAGAAGGACTTGCAAAACCATTGCTGATCTGCCATGGTATGGTTGATACCAATGTGCATTTTCAGGATGTGGTGCGGCTATCGCAGCGATTGATCGAGCTAGGGAAAAAAGATTGGGTTATGGCTCTCTATCCAGTGGAGAAACACGGTTTTATTGAACCTTCAAGCTGGACAGATGAATACTCCAGAATTTTCAAACTGTTCGAAACCTATCTGAAACCGGGAAATTAAGATTAGCTGGATATGAGTGTTATACGTATTTTAATTAATTAGCCAAAATTAGTTTGTTTAAAAATAAATAGTATTTGTAATTGCCAGCTGTAAGCCCAACGTGAGCAAAGCTCAACCCGGATTCGCGCAGTCGTGCCAAATGTGATTTTTTCTGATGATGTTTGTCAAGTCCAGGTGAGATTATCTAACTTCAAAGAGCTTAAACCCGAATCAATAAACCTGGGGCGAAGCAATATCAACAACACGGAGTGACTCCAGAAACATCTCCAGGTTTTGTTTAAATAGCAACGGAGATGGTTCGCTTAGTTTAACATGTGCGGTGAGGATGGTGCCAAATAGAATTGTGTCAAGCATATGAAGAAGTTGTTTTACATTTCCGGTGCGTGTAATCTCCTTGTCGAAAATTGCCTCGAGCAAGAAATTCTCGAACAGCTGATCAAGCGAAAGTGACTCAATCTCACTGATGTTCTCGATTTCAGGATACAGCAGTGTCCGTTCAGCAATTTTCATTGAAAACGGGCGTACGGGCATTTCCAGTTTACACAGGTAGCTATACAAACCAAGAAACACGCCCGGGTATTTTGAATAACTCAGACTAACACAATCAAAAAGATACCGTATTCCTGTTAATCCCGATTTGTGATCTTTTGACAATTCAACCGCCCTGTGAAAGGACCAGACTTTGTAATAATAGCGTAATATGTCTTCTTTTTGGTGAAAGTATTTAAAGAATGTCACTTTAGATATTCCTACCAGACTACATATCTGCGAAACATGCACATGATCAAATGATTTTTTTCCGATAAGTTCAAGTGAAGCATTTAATATGGAGATCTTTATCCGGGCCGTTTTATTTTCACGTACAGAAGGTATTGTATATTTCATCATGATTAGGTTTACTCGGGTTAAGTAAGCGAAAAATATTTGAAAATTCAATTCTTTAGTTGTTTTTTTAAAAAGAAATCAAATTATCTTGTCAAGCAAAAACAATTACGCCATGACAAAGCAATTTATTTCGTTTCTATCCTTGCTCTTAATTCTTTTCTCTTGTTCACTCACAGAACAAAAAACCAAAAAAGGATTGACTGCAAAAGCCGGAATGGTTGTATCTGCACACCCGTTAGCCTCGGAAGTGGGTATTGGAATTTTAAAGAACGGCGGTAACGCCGTTGATGCCGCCATTGCAGTACAATTCGCCCTTGCTGTAGTGTATCCGGTTGCAGGTAACATTGGTGGAGGCGGTTTTATGGTGTATCGATCAAATCGTGGAGAGTCATATACACTGGATTACAGGGAAGCGGCTCCCGGAAAGGCCCACCGGAACATGTACATCGGTGAAAACAATATCGTAATAAAGAATCTCAGCACCCGTGGTCAACTTGCTGCAGGTGTACCTGGTGTGATTGATGGAATGGTAAAAGCTTACGAACAATTTGGTACTTTATCATGGGAAGACCTGATCATGCCCGCAATCGCGCTTGCTGAAGACGGTTTCCCGCTTTCATCGCGTGAAGCCCTGGGTTTGAACAACAACAAAGAAAATTTTCTTGAATATAATACAGTGACACCTGAAAATGTAATTCGGGACAAGTGGAAAGAAGGTGACATTATTTACTATAAAGACCTGGCCGAAACATTACGCCGGATTCGTGACAACGGACGAGCAGGATTTTATGCCGGCAAAACAGCTGATCTGATAGTAGCGGAAATGGAACGCGGTAAAGGATGGATTACCCACAAAGACCTGGCAGATTATGAGGCCAAATGGCGTAAACCGGTGATCATCGACTACAAAGGATACAAGATAGTTTCGATGCCTCCGCCCTCCAGTGGTGGCATTGCACTGGCTCAACTGCTCGAAAGCGTCGAGCCTTACGATCTAACTTCCTTAGGCTGGCATGCGGTCGAAAATATTCATCTGATAGTAGAAGCCGAGCGCAGGGTATATGCTGATAGGGCTGCGCACCTTGGTGATCCGGACTATTACAATGTTCCGGCTGCATTACTTACCGACCCGGAATATAATCAGAACAGAATGAGTGACTTTGATCCTGGCATGGCCACACCAAGTGATGAAATTTTTGCCGGACAGTTTTTAACTGAAAGCGAGCAAACTACACATTTTTCAATTGTTGACAATGATCGCAATGCAGTGGCCGTTACCACTACGCTTAACGGCGCGTATGGCTCAAAAGTGTTTGTTGCCGGAGCAGGATTTATCCTGAATAACGAAATGGACGATTTCAGTATTAAACCGGGTTTCGCAAATATGTACGGACTTACTGGCGGCGAAGCTAACGCGATCGAACCAGGTAAACGAATGTTAAGCTCTATGACGCCGGCCATTGTCGCAAAAGACGGAAAGTTGTTTATGGTAGTGGGTTCGCCAGGTGGCTCTACCATTATTACTTCCGTTTTTCAGAATATTATAAATGTGGTGGATTATGGAATGGGAATGCAAGAGTCTGTGGAAGCAGGCAGATATCACCATCAGTGGAAACCGGATATGATCATGTTTGAAAAAAATACGCTGGACAGCATTACCATAAGGCAACTGTTAAAAATGGGGCATAAATTTTACGAAAGAGAGTCTATCGGCCGGGTTGATGCCATCCTGGTATTAGCTGATGGTACGCTTGAAGGAGGTGCTGACCCACGCGGCGACGATACGGCTGTAGGTTATTGATTTTGGTTATTGAGTTCTGCCACAAATCTGATGGCAGTTGGCAAATGATAAACAGGAGTTGAAATACAGAATACCGGTTTTTTTAATATCAATCCCAGGACTTCTTGCTTCCGGTTTCAGATTTGAATCCTTTGTACTTCGAGCTGTTCACGTTCAACAAACTTATCCATATTCAACACCGTGCGATCTATTTTTTCAAGATGGTAAACTCTACCCTCCTGTTGAGTTTGCGTGTTTCTTCAGACTCATTGCTCGCAACAGGTATGGACCCTCCATATCCCTTACCACTCAATCTTCTTTTTTCTGTGCCGTGTACAACCAAATAATTAATCACCTCGTCCACTCTTTGCTGGCTCAGAATGTTATTCAGTCTTTCACTCCCCTGATTATCAGTATGACCAGATAACTCAATCTCCATCTCCGCATTTTCTAACATCATCAGTACCACCAGATCAAGTTGCGGATACGAGGACTCCAACAATACAGTAGATCCACGTACAAAAAGTACATTTCCCAATTTCACGGTAATTCCAATTTTTATAGGCTGAAGCGCAAAATCATGTGTGATCACATCGATTTCAGATATCCGGATGTCCAGTATCGCCTGTTGGCTCACATACCCTTCTGATTTTATGATTACCTCGTACACATCAGAAGCAGGAAGTATTATAGCATATTCACCAGTGTTCGCAGTTTCAAGACTTTCATTCCAGTTTTCGTTGCTTATCAGTAAACTTGCAAGCAAGGGTCTGCCAGTTTCAGCATCCAATACGCTTCCTGAAATCTGTATTTCTTTGCTGGCAGCAGGTTCATTCTCTCTTATTTCAGCCATGGCTACAGATTCCCGTAAAACAGCAGTTTCAATATTATCTCCTAATATCTCCTCTATCTTGTGTACAGGCAGGTGCGCCAATTTCAGATCACTGTACCCATCGCTATTTTGAGTAGATGTGTAAATAGCCCTTTCATCATCGGGGAAATATTGAAAATAGAGTTCGACACCTGCAGTATTTATTTCCGGGCCAAGATTGGCAGGTTCCGACCATTTCTGCCAGCTATCGTCCTGTCTTTTTGTGACGAAAATATCACGACCCCCATATCCTCCATGTCCGTTAGAGGCAAAGAAAAGTGTTTTGTTATCCGGAGCAAGATAAGGCGTCATTTCCTGGAAAGGCGTATTAATTATGGGCCCGATATTCCTGGGCTCTGACCACTGATCGTTACCAATCCTGAAGCTCACATATAAATCCTCAGCCCCGTAGGTTCCATACGATTCAAGTGACAAAAGCATGATATCACCCGTTTCTGATAGCGAAATGCTTACATGGTCGGACTTGTTATAAAAATACTTAATGGCTATACGGGCTGGTTCATTCCAGCTTCCATTCATATTCAATGACACTGAAATACCCTGTGTATTGGCTGGCTTGCCGCCCGGCATATAATGCTGGTAAAGATATACGTTAGATTTGTCGCCCGAAAATCCGATTATACCATTAAACTGCGCATTATTCAACGGGCTTGATAATCTCCGAGGAGCGGTCCACTGCATGCTATCCGAAAAATAACTTACCCATATATCTCCGGCATCTTTCATGCCTGCCACATTTTCAGAATGAAATCTCCGGATGAAATATAGTGTTTTTCCGTTGTCGGTCAATACCGGATTCAGCTCATCAGCAGTAGAATTCACCGATTCAAGGTTATCCGTTTGGGCCACCGCACGTAAATTAATAGCTATAAATGCAATACATAAAAGATATTTCACAATTGCTCTGATTTAATAGTTATATATCCAATCGATGCACAAAAATATCTCCAATTATTTCAAGCGTCACTTATCAGAATCAATTTCTTAAAATCAGCAACGGGAAATTAGTAAGATATGACATTCTTTTCGTTAAGCTTTTATGAAAAAAACTGTCGATAAAATTCCTCCTTTTATGAACAAGAATCAGAAGATGAGCTTTATGAACATGGAGAAGATGTTCAAGGGCAATGCCCGTTTCCTTATTAGTTATGAATTGTTCAAATCCTAATTTTTCATATACAAAATATGACTTCATATTATTTACGTAATTCTTGTAATTTTCATCAGATATGGCATCTTTATTATTTGTAATATGAACCACGTAAATACGAGAATCGAAAGGTACAGCAAAATTCACCACAGATTGAAAAAATTCCTTATCATTGGCGGAGAATGTAGATCCATACATGATTCTTTCAAAAGCATAAAATTTTATATTTTCCGGAATACATAATACAGGAATATCGGTACTCTCGATCAATTTTATCGTATTACTTCCAACTTGTGACTCACCAATATCACTTACACCTGTAGTACCCATTACAATCAATGATATTTTTTCGGATTCGGTTACATCCGAAATTTTTTTAATAAGATCCCCCTGGGTAATTTCAAAACTGCATAGATTATAATCCAACGAATTATTTTTATTGATCTCATCAACCAAAGTTTTTAATTTCTGCGTCGATTCTTTTTCGATATTCCTATAATAATCATCTGACTTTGGCAGGTTTTCATCATATTCACCTTCTGCAATTACATGCAACATTTTAATCGTTGAACTGTGCTTTTTTGCAATATTTATGGCAAATTCAATGGAAGTAAGGCTGGCAACCGAAAAATCGATCGGGCAAAGAATATTATTCATATTCAAAAAAATTTTACATTAATCATTACGGTTTACTTACCCATTTATTGTTCTTAATATAATACCTCCATGACAGAAAAGCATCAATTCCGGAATATTCTACACCAATTCGCGTTGTGGAAACAATGTGGTCAGATGAGAAAGTGATTCCGCTATCCTCTATCCATATCTGATCCTGGGTAAGATCCGCCCCGTTGTGCATTAAATCAATTCCAAGTGCTTTAGTGAGCTTTCCGGGACCTGACGTCAGGTTTACAGATCTGCTATCTGAATTTCTCCTCATACGTATAACATCAAGTCCGTGGGTCGGCTCCACAGCCCGTATGAGTATTGCATCGGCATGCCCTTCGCTGTTTGTTACTATATTAAACAAGCAATGGATGCCATAACATAGATAAACATATGCAATGCCGCCAGCATCAAACATCACTTTTGTACGATCGGTGCATTTATTCTTATATGCATGACAGGCTCGGTCAGTAGCACCGCAATACGCTTCCGCTTCTACAATCATTCCGCCCGTAACCCTTCCGTTGGTGTTTGTAAACAAAGATTTGCCTACGAGATCTCTTGCGATTTCAGCCACATCAGGACGCAAATAAAAATGTTTTGGCAATTTCATGCATCAAAAATCAGAAAACATGCTATAACAAGCAAAAACGTTTTATAATTTTGCGCTACATCAAACCATTTAAATACACTATGAAAAAATCATTCCTTGCAATTTTAATTATTTCCATGCTGTTGGGTGCCAACGATGCATGGACACAGATCACGTTGCCGTCGCCAAGCCCTGCTGGAAAAGTTTACTCAAAAGTAGGACTGACGGATGTCGAAATCACCTATTCAAGGCCGAAAATGAAAGAAAGAAAAATTTTCGGAGAAGGTGACGATTATTTGGTCCCTTTTGGAAAAATGTGGAGAACAGGCGCCAATGCAGGCACCACCATTACATTCAGCGATGATGTAATCATCAGTGGAGACACCGTTCCGGCAGGGGAATATATGATTCTCACCATACCCGGTGCCAATGAATGGACTATAGTTTTTTATAAAAATGTATCCATGGGAGGAAACATGGACAACTATAAAGATGAAGACGTACAGCTAAAAGTCAATGTTGCTCCTGGAAAATTAACAGAAACCGTTCAGGTGCTTACGTTCATTATTGCAGACATTCATCCTGAGAATACGGGAGCTGCTATTGAGCTGGCGTGGGAAAACACGAGTGTAAAAGTTCCTTTTGAAGTGGATTTTGACAGCAAAGTGATGGCTGCCATCGAAGCCAACACAAAAGTAAATCCTCGTAGCTATGTAACTGCAGCAAATTACTATTTCAATACAGGTAAAGATTCAAAACAGGCCCTGAAATGGATAGAAATGTATTTTGCAGCGGATGATAGCTATAGAAGCCAGTTCTGGAACCTGCACCTGATGGCGCAAATACAGAATGCCGCAGGCGATACTAATGGTGCAAAAACCACAGCCGAAGAGTCGCTTGAAAGAGCCAGTAAGGCTGAAGGAGGTGACTTCGGCTATATTAAAAGAAATGAAGAGTTTCTGGCAAGTCTAAAAAAGTAAAATTGAATAAACTGTTTAAGGAGGCGCCTCAAAAGGGCGTCTTTCTTATTTTAACAGACGTGCAGGCACAAATCTTATGTTGAGAAAACAGGTAGTCACGAATTTCATTCGTGACTGTTTTTAGATTCTCAGGGCATTAGGGATAAGGCAAAATGACGGTTGGATTTAATATATCAAAATGTGTTGAATTCTGATTTGCCTCGGATGCAATCAAAGGCCAAATTGTAAAATGAATATATGTCGATCTGATAATTTACCGGCAAAATACTTCTTATTTTAACAGGATGACTGTTATATTAACTCATTGAATCAAAAAACCTTTAAGCTATGAAAAACAGTCCTTTCATTTTTCTGTTTACGGCTTTGTGTATTACAAATGTACTTGCCCAGATTAACCCTGATAAAGAAGACTGGGTTCAACTTTTTAATGGGAAAAACCTCGATGGTTGGGATATTAAATTTACCGGTCATACATTGAATGACAATTACCTCAATACGTTCAAGGTCGAGGAGGGAGTACTTAAAGTTTCATACGACTCGTACACAAATTTTGATGAAATATTCGGGCATATTTTCTATAATGAGAAATTTTCGTGGTACCGGATAATTGTTATCTACCGGTTCACAGGTGAGCAGGCTCCGGATGCCCCAGGATGGGCATACCGAAATAACGGTATTATGGTACATTCACAATCCGCCGCAAGCATGGGACTGAATCAGGATTTCCCATACTCCATCGAAGTGCAGCTTTTGGGTGGCAATGGGAAAGATAAACGACCTACTGCAAATTTATGTACGCCCGGAACCAATGTAGTGATGAACGGAAAGCTATTTACGCCCCATTGTGTTAACTCAGACTCTGAAACCTACCATGGTGATCAATGGGTAGAGGTAAGTGTGCTTGTATTGGGCGACTCCCTTGTAGAGCACTTGGTGAATGGTATAAAAGTAATGTCTTACGAAAATCCACAGATCGGTGGTGGCCAGGTGCATGGATATGGAGGAGCCGAAATGATTGAAGGAACACTATTAAGTGATGGATTTATTGCCTTACAGGCCGAGAGCCATCCGACAGAATTTAGAAAAGTTGAACTACTAAACCTGAGTGGCTGTATGGATCCGAAAGCCATCAACTACAAATCCTATTACCTCAAAGCTGATAATACCGCATGCAAGTATCCCAAAAATGAATAAGCTGATACCCGTTTAAATTTCATGATCCAGCGTAATCTCATAATTCATGTCTTTTAACTTAATATCTCCTTCAAAAAAATAATACCTTCCGCCAAATTGAAATCCTACTGTTGGATGTACGTCTTTTTAAAATTGATATACAACTAAATCGTATCAAAAAATAACAATGATTTGCTGCATACTTGTACTAACATTACTACCACATTAAGAAATTTTAATGAATCTATCCTGGATTAATTGGATAATTACAGCGAGTATAATTACCAGCACACATCCAATAATATTGAAGAGCAAATAAGCTACATCGGTAAAGAAAAAAAGGATCAATACAATTGATTCAGAAATTATTGCTGCCCAGAAAACAGCATTTCCTTTTATTCTTTTTACATAAAATGCAGAGAGAAATATTCCAAGGATTGTCCCATAAAAAATTGATCCGACAATATTTACAAACTGGATCAGATTCTCAGCTTTGGAAGCGAATGTGGCAAAAATTATAGCTAGTATTCCCCAGAACAACGTCAGCAGTTTAGAAGCATTCAGGTAATGTTTGTCAGACCGTTTTTTTGCAACCGATCGTTTATATATATCAACGGTAGATGTAGATGCAAGTGCATTTATTTCTGATGATGCTGATGACATTGCAGCCGAAAAAATCACTGCCAATAGCAATCCGATCAATCCGTGTGGAAGATGATCCATAATAAATGTGATAAACACATAATCGGTATCTCTTTGCTCGGCATCCGGATTCACTTTTTTTATGAGTGAAAATACTTCGGCTTTAACTATTTTCGAAACCGAATCCGTTTGGGCGATTTCATGCTGCAACTGTTCAATTGCACTTTCGTCATTGCGGTTTATGGCATCAACCAGGGCATAGGTCTGATTTTTTTTTATTTCAAATAAGCGTGAATGTGTATTCTGCAGATTTATATAGTCTGATTTGTATTCGGTGTCCAATAGCTTGTTTGTTTCGGTTTTATTAAAATAAACCGGAGGTTGTACAAAGAGATAAAAAACAAATACCATAACACCTATAAACAGGA
>JACZXH010000112.1 GCA_022571715.1 Bacteroidota bacterium
GAATTTTCTGTCAAAAATTCTAAATCGGCCCAAAAATGAAAGGCCTTTTTTACTGATACCCGTAGGTTATCCGGCAGATGAAGTATGGGTGCCGGATTTAACCCGTAAAAAACTTGAAGACATTGCCATATTTTATGAGTAAACCGGTATCGCCTCTCCAAATGTATATCTGTAATGCTGCGATGTCAGGTCAAGAATACAATGTCCTCGTAAATCCCGTTTGCATATTTTTTACAGGTAAGTCCTTGGGAATAAGCCAAAGGCTTGAATAGCGATTTGCCCAGTAACAGTCTAACACATTCCTGAATACCTTCTGTAATAGACGGATGTGGATGGACACATTCGGCCAGTTCTTCGATACCTTTATCCATGGATATAAGCAATGCAACAGCCTGAATTGCAGCTGGTGCATTTTGTCCAACCACACGCATTCCAAGAATTTTCATATCACCATTATTGGAAACTAAAAGTTTTATGAAGCCGCGTGTATCCCTGTTGGCAATCGCACGCGATATAAATTCATAATCTACACTGGCTACTTTAAAATCAATTCCTTTTTTCTTTGCCTGAATTTCATTTAACCCTACTCCGGCAACTTCCGGATCGAGAAACATAATGGTAGAGATATTTTCATAAACCAGCTTACGTTTGGGTTGCCCAAAAATGCGTTCCACCGCATACCTTCCTTCAAGTTCACCAACATTCACAAGTGCTATGTCGGCTGTGATATCACCAACAGCAAAAATATTAGGCACACTGGTTTGGGTATCCGTGTCAATGATGCCTCTGTTATCCATCTCAATCCCAATATTTTCCAACCCAAGATTTTCATAATTAGGTATTCTACCAACCGATACAAGTGCTTTTTCAACATTGAAGATTTCTTTCCTGCCATCCGTATATACAAGCTCATACTCCACCCTCCCGTCCACGATATCCATACGTATAAGCTCGGAATTCCGGTGGATTAGTACACCCTTTTCTTCCATAGCTTCTTCTATTACCTTTACCACATCTTCATCTTCAAACGGAAGTATTCGATCACCTTTATCAATCAGACTTACTTTTGTCTTACCAAAACCGGAAAATATAGTTGTAAATTCACATCCGATCACTCCGGCACCCAATATGACAATGCTCTCAGGAAAATCTTCCAGGGAATCGATTCCATCGCTGGTAATGATAATTTCTTCATCGATTGGGATATGAGTTAATTTCCGAGGCCTGCTTCCGGTTGCCAGTATAGTATAATCCGATTGGATTACCTCTCTTTTGTTTTCAGAAATAATTTCGATTTCCTTTTTAGAAATCAGTCGGGCATTTCCCTTTTTGAACATCAAAATGTTATTCTCCAGCCTGTTGATAAGACTGATGTGGTCGATTAATAATCTCATTCTTTCATCAACCGCTTTCTGTACGTCCGCTTTGATTTCTTTGAAATCAAAATCAGGTATGATCATATTCAATTGAGCTGAACGTTTCCGTAATACCGTAAACTGCCGTGCAATTTCCCACCAGGATTTCGAAGACAATGCCCCGTTGGTAATTCCTACTCCACCCATCTTTTCCCGTTCTATTAGTAGTATCTTTTTTTTGAAATCAACAGCCCGCATTGCCGCAGCATATCCGGAAGGGCCGGCACCGATAATACACAGATCGTAGTGCTCCATTCAGCTAATAATGAATAAAAATCAAGATAAGTTACGCATTTCTTTAAAAATCATTACATTTAACCTCATCGTTTTGCAAATTGTGTTTTAAAATTAATAATCTTTTCTGCTAAATTTCCGGCGGGCATAAAATTACACAATCACTTGATTTACTATATATAAATCTCCTTTGGCAATAGTTGCTACTTGTCACTAAGGTGATTTTACAAAGTCTTTGATTTCAGCTATTGCGCTATCGATTTCTTATTACGCTATTATGCTTTTATGCTTTTTATAAACGATGATACGGACGCTTTCAGGTCATCAGACTTGCTGACAGCGCGGATAAATGCACTACCAATAATGGCTCCTGCAGTATACTGGCAAGCATTCACAAACGATTCCTTGTTACCGATGCCAAATCCAACCAACAACGGGTTGTTTAGTCTAAGATCGTGTATTCTCTTAAAATACTGCATTTGTTCATTGCTTATCTTTCCTTTTGACCCTGTAGTGGATGTAGACGATACCAGGTAAATAAACCCACCTGTAAGGAAATCGATTTTCCTGATCCGTTCATTATCCGTTTGTGGAGTGACCAGCATAATAAACTTCATGTTAAAAGAGTCAAATACGGCTTTATATTTGGTTTCAAACTCGTACAGAGGCAAATCAGGGATAATCAGGCCATCAATACCAATTTCATGACATTTTTTGCAAAATTTTTCTATCCCATACTTATATACAGGATTGAGATAACTCATCATTATCAGTGGTATCTCTACACGATTTCTGATATCCCGGAGTTGATCAAACAACATCCGGATTGTCATTCCATTTTTTAATGCCACGTGGTTGCTGTGCTGGATCGTATCGCCATCTGCAACCGGATCGGAAAAAGGGATCCCGATTTCAATCAAGTCCACTCCCGATTGCTCCAGGTTAGTGATAATCGTAGCCGTAGCATCGATTTTTGGATATCCCGCAGTAAAATATACGGATAGTATCCGCTTTTTTCTGCGGTAAAAAAGATCTTCGATTTTGTTTGTTATCACTTCAATTTGGTTCATTGTTCCTTTTATCTGCAGTATATCACATTTAGGACATTTATTAGCGTTGTAAGTTATTTGCAGTGCCGGGATAGTTACACCTTATAAAAATTCTTTTCATCCACAACGATTGTTGTTAATTCAACCGTGTGTCCATCCGGATCGGTTGTATAAATCGAATGGAAATAAAAATGGTCCTGAAAGTCATATTTAATTCCTAAGTGGTCATATCTTTTCTTAGCCTTATCAAAATTTTCTTTTGTTAGGTTAAATGCGAAATGATCGATTTTTACCCTCCTGGAAGTTTGCTCCTGATTTTCTGCTTTCCCTGAAGCTGGAAATATCGCAACTCCTGATTTACCGGAAAGGAGAAAGACCGGAAATTCACCCCATTCTGGAAGCTGATATCTTTTTAATCCAAGAACTTCTTCATACCATTTAGCCGAAACATCTATATCCATTGCCCTGATCGCAACGTGGTCTAAATATTCTATTTGAAATTCGTTCATTATTAAATTATTATTTCTCCTTATTAATAAAACGGATATACGTGTCCATATCTTTATCACCCCTCCCTGATAAATTTACAACCACCAAATCTGATTTTTTAAGATCAAGTTTTGACAATATCGCCAGGGCATGTGCCGATTCCAGCGCCGGAATTATCCCTTCCAGTTGCGCTAACTCCAGTGCGGCTTTAAGCGCTTCTTTATCAGTCACATGAGTAAACTCAACCCGTCCTCTTTCTGACAAATGTGCATGTAACGGTCCGATACCAGGATAATCTAGTCCGGCAGAAATTGAATAAGGTTCAACTATCTGCCCGTCATCCGTTTGCATAATGATGGATTTACTTCCATGCAGCACACCTTCAGCGCCCAGAGCTATGGTGGCTGCTGATTGGCCTGTGGTTATACCCTTACCTGCCGCCTCAACAGCAATCAGCACCACTTCCTCACATTCCAGGTAATGATAAAAAGCTCCTGCCGCATTGCTGCCTCCTCCTACACATGCAATCACATAGTCGGGGTTCTCCCGGCTTTCCTGTTCGAACAATTGCGTTTTAATTTCTTCACTTATTACCGACTGAAACCGTGCTACCATATCCGGATATGGATGTGGTCCCACGACCGATCCGATAATATAATGTGTATCCTCTGGATTATTGATCCAATGCCGCATGGCCTCATTGGTAGCGTCTTTTAATGTCTGGTTACCTGAAAGGACAGGAACCACCCTGGCCCCAAGCATCTTCATGCGTTCAACATTGGGTTTCTGTCTTTCCATATCCAGTTTACCCATATATACCGTACATTCCAGTCCTGTAAGGGCACATACCGTAGCAGTGGCAACACCATGCTGGCCGGCGCCGGTTTCTGCAACGATCTTGTTTTTACCGAGTCGTCCGGCAAGAATTATCTGACCAATCGTATTATTTATTTTGTGCGCACCTGTATGATTCAGGTCTTCCCTTTTCAAATAAATCCGGGTATTATATTTATCCGAAATTCTGCCTGCAAAATAAAGTGGTGTTGGGCGTCCTACGTAATGCTTCAATAAGGCATGGAATTCATTCTGAAATGAAGAATCATTCAGTATATCAAGGTACCTGATACGTAATTCTTCCACATTTGCAAATAGCATTTCAGGCACATATGCACCACCGAATTTTCCATAGTATCCGTTTTGATCAACTTGAAATTTTTTCATTTTCTTTTTACCCTGTTTATCGCCTTTTGTATCATTTTTTTATCCTTAACTCCAGGTCTTATTTCAAATCTCGAATTGACATCAATCGCAATTAAGTTGCTTTGAAGCAATCTGCTATCACCATATATCTGCGTGATCTCAGGTAATCCAATGCCTCCGCTGATAAAAAATGTGGTATCCGGACTGTTTGATTTAAGAACATCCCAATCAAAATTAATTCCGCTTCCTCCGTATAATTTCCCTTTAGAATCAAATAAAAGGTGATTTGTTACTCCGTAAAATGACTGTGAGGCAATAATATCTGCTTCATTTTCAACGGAAATTGCTTTTATAATACGAAAACCTTCTTCTCTTATATTCCTACACATTGCAGGGGTTTCATCGCCATGAAGTTGTATATAATTTAGTTTATATTTTTTAGCGATTGACAGGATTTTTTCTATTTTTTCATTTACAAATACCCCTACTCTTGAAATGTAATCGGGTATGGCATGGATAACAGATTTGGGGAAACTATTTCCTACAAATCGGGGAGATTCCGGATAAAAAATAAACCCCATAAAATCGGGTTCAAGCCGAATCAACGCTTTAATGTTTTCCGGGTCTTTCAGGCCACAAACCTTAATTTTCAAAATTTTCATTTCTTAATGCAATGCGTTTTCATTTCGCTTTTTTTCAAGTATTTCAAGCTTGTCAATAAAGGTTCTACAGGCTTTTGGAGGATTTGTCCGACGCATAAAATTCTCCCCGATTAAAAATCCGTTAAAGCCATGCGATTTCAGGTCGATTAGCTGCTCTGGTGAATGCAGGCCACTTTCTGAAATCAAGGTTATACTTTCTGGTATCAACTCTGCAAGTATCCGGCTGGTTTCAATATTGACATCAAATGTTTCAAGATTCCTGTTATTAATCCCAATGATATCGGCTTGCTCAAACAAATCATCATAAATCTCACTCTTGTAATGCACTTCAATGAGCACTTCCAAATCCAGGTCATGTGCCAGACCTGCAAGCGATCTCAATGTTTTTTTATCAAGACATGCCACAATAAGCAAAATCGCGTCGGCACCAATCGATTTTGCTTCAACCACCTGGTATTCGTCAATAATAAACTCTTTTCTGAGTATCGGGTCTGTTATCTGTTTTCGTGCTATGAGCAGGTCTTGATTGCTGCCCCCAAAGTAGTTTTGGTCTGTAAGAACTGACAAAGCGGAAGCGCCTGCCGTAATGAACTCGACTGAAAGCCGGACAACGGAAACATCCGGATGAATGACCCCTTTGGAAGGTGATTTCCTTTTGATTTCAGCAATAATTCCTGATTTATCCTTCCGCTGAAGACTGTTACTAAGAGAATTAGCAATTTTTTCGAAATACATACTTTTTTCAAGCAATTTTACCGGAGTCAACTTCTTTTTTTCCTGTACTTCGTGCTTTTTAAATGCAATAATCTCATCAAGTATATTCACCGTCTTTTTAATTTTAGGCAGGTATTTCTTCTAAACTCAGTTCAATCAGTTTATCGAATGATTTCCGGGCATTTCCTGATGCAAGGGACTCCCTGGCTTTTAAAATACCATCTTCGATACTTAGATGTGAATCATAGGTATGAATTGCCACACCGGCATTAGCTATGACTACATTATTCTGTGCATCAGTGCCATTGCCGCTAAGCACGGCTTCAAAAATGACTGCGGCTTCTTCAACCGTATCGCCCCCGGATATAGCTTCCGGATTAATTTTCTTAAATCCCATCTCTTTAGGCGAAATAATTCGTTCACCCTGGTTAGTTATCATTTTAATGTCGTTTGTAAGCGATATCTCATCGTACCCATCAAGTGAATGGATGATTGCATACCTTTTATCAAGGTGCTGGTGCAGATACCCATATAACCTGACAAGCTTCAGACTGAAAACGCCAATCAATTGGCAGGAAGGTGACGCTGGGTTTACAAGGGGACCCAGCATATTGAAAAAAGTTTTAACCCCCAGTTCCTTACGTATCGGTGCTACATTTTTCATTGCCGGATGAAACAAGGGGGCATGCAGAAAACAAATATTTGCATTTTCAAGTTGTTTTTTTAGCACATCGGCGTCATTTGTAAAGTGGTAACCAAAATGCGCAAGTATATTCGACGATCCGCAAACGGAGGATACCCCGTTGTTACCATGTTTTGCAACCGGATATCCGGCGCCTGCCACAACAAATGAAGCCAGTGTGGATATGTTAAATGTATTTTTGTCATCTCCACCTGTAC
>JACZXH010000113.1 GCA_022571715.1 Bacteroidota bacterium
TCATCATGTTTATTGCCATTATAGCCTCTATGGTGCAATTGGTTGAAATGGTGATTGAAAAATTCTCTCCTGCATTGTACGGTTCATTAGGCATCTTTCTGCCTTTGATTGCGGTAAATTGTGCCATCCTGGGCGGGTCACTATTTATGGTCCAGCGCGACTATAATCTTGCTGAAGCAACCGTATATGGATTTGGCTCCGGGCTGGGATTTGCCCTGGCTATTATTGCACTGGCTGCAATCAGGGAAAAACTTAAATATTCAAATGTACCCGATGGTCTGAAAGGTCTTGGAATTACGATGCTCATCACCGGATTGATGGCGCTTGCCTTCAAATCTTTTATTGGCATAGCCATTTAAAAATTCGCAATACGGTTAATACCTTTGTTTCTGCCACACGCAAGGGCAAATAACAGACACTACCATTCATCTGAAATTACCGGACAGTATCATTATCATATTAACTTTCGTAAAACGTTACGTCTGTAGCATTAAAAAGGCGTTACATAATATTGGTTTTTTAGGATGGGAAGAATGCAGTACATGGACCAATCAGATTTATATGCATGGAAAATGTATTGGTTGATTTGATAAAAATGGTAAAAAGGTATTGTGCGTAGAAATAATAAAGAAACCACGATCTATGCTTGAACGGATAGATACCATTTCCTGATTTAATTCCAGCAGACCAACTTTTTAGTAGCTTTGCAGATTATTTGGTGTGGATTAAAGAAAACGTAAAGATCAAATTTAAAAGAGTATGGAATTTAAGAAAAGAAGCAAGCCGAGAACATTGCATCTATTATTCTATTCAATAGAATTATATGATAGTATTATTTATTGAATCACACCTGAACCGATAAGCTCTTCCCCGTCATACCACGCTACAAACTGCCCGGCTGCAACACTTCGCTGCAACTTGTCGAAAATAACATATAAGCCTGGGTTTTCCATGTATAAAATGGCTTCCTGCAGTGTCTGCCGGTAGCGTATCCGCACCAAATACTTTCTTGATTCTCCTGCATCCATTTGCAGGTCGTTCCGCAGCCAGTGTATATCCTCTTTTTTCACAAAAAGCCCTTTTCTGTATAATCCCGGATGGTTATCACCCTGGCCCGTATAAATCACGTTTTCAGTAGTGTCTGTAGCGATCACAAATAATGGTTTGGGCTTGCCGCCGATATGCAGCCCCTTTCGCTGCCCGATCGTATAATAATGGGCGCCGTTATGTTCACCTACTATTTCGCCGTCTGAAATTTTGTATCTATAAGGGGCTGTGAGGGCAACAAGAGATTCATTACCGGTAATTGCTGTTTGATACCTGCCGGTTGCCGGATTGTCCTGATAATTTTCGGCTTCAACAGGAACTTCAACCACTTTTCCTTTTGCCGGTTTCAATTGCTGCTGTAGAAATTCCGGCAATCTCACTTTTCCAATAAAGCACAATCCCTGCGAATCTTTTTTATCTGCCGTAACAAGATCAAGGCTTTTGGCAATCTGACGCACTTCGGCCTTAAGCAGTTCGCCAATCGGAAATAAGGCCATTGCAAGCTGGTGCTGGCTGAGTTGGCACAGAAAATAACTTTGGTCTTTGTTTTTATCTTTCCCTGCCAGTAACCGGTAGTATGTATTATTGCCAACTTCAATTCTTTCTTTTCGGCAATAGTGTCCGGTGGCTACATAATCAGCTTTCAGCTTAAGAGCTGCTTTAAGGAAGATGTCAAACTTGATTTCCCGGTTACAAAGAACGTCCGGGTTAGGCGTGCGGCCACGCTTATACTCCGCAAACATGTAATCAACAATTCGCGATTTATATTCTTTACTTAAGTCTATTACCTGAAAAGGGATCCCGAGTTTTTCGGCAACCAACAAGGCATCGTTACGGTCTTCAAGCCAGGGACATTCATCGCTGATGATTACAGAGTTGTCATGCCAGTTTTTCATAAACATACCGATAACATCATATCCCTGTTCTTTTAGCAGGTATGCGGCAACACTAGAGTCTACACCACCTGAGAGACCGACAATTACCCTTTTTCTGTTCATTCTGCAAAGATACCAAGTATTCTTATGTGTTGCGGCCTGAACTGCGTACGGTTTATACATACCCATTGACGGCTTTTTTCCTGCATTAAATCCCTGCAAGCACCTTTTATTCAAATATGGAAGGAAGGAATCAGAGTTATGCGAAGTGGAACCTGAACTGAATATGCTCCGGGATGGAATTTGCAAATAGCGACAATCAAAATACGGGACACAAATTCCTGGGATGATTTATGCTATAAGTAAAAATATAGTAGTGTAATTAAATCCCTATTCATTAAATTGGCTTTATAATTATTGTTTCAACTTAATGCCTGTTTCGCTTGCAGCTACCTCTCAATTTCGATTTATATGCCCCTGATAACAGTAAGAAACTGACGATATACCGATCTTCTGCTGGATCCGGAAAAACTTTTACACTGGTAAAGGATTATCTGAAACTAGTACTCCGTGACCCTGAAAATTACCGAAAAATATTGGCCATTACATTCACTAACAAGGCTGCGGAGGAAATGAAGAGGAAGATACTCGAAGAATTGCTGGAAATATCAAAAAACCGTCAGACTGAAACCCGAACAGAAATAGAAAAAGAATTTGAGATTGAGGGCATCCGAATGCAAATTGATAAAAGAGCGGACGCTACGCTTCAAAATATTCTGCATAATTATAGCAGGTACAGTGTCAGCACTCTTGACTACTTCTTTGCGAAAGTAGTCAGAGGGTTTGCGAAGGAACTTGATCTTCCTCTAAAATTCGATATCGATGTGGATGAAAAACGAGCTATCGATTATGCGGTAGATAAGTTATATGATCTTCTTGAAACCGATATGGCACTGAAAAGTTGGCTTGAAGATTTTGCATTTTCAAAAATGGATGCAGACACAGGATGGAGTATTGACCGGAATCTGAAAAGCCTGGGGCTTGAATTGTTTAAAGAAAATTTCAGAAAAGGAATCGCAGGCAAAGACCATTCATTGGAGGAAATTAAAGAATTTGTTAATAAATTAAAGAAAACAAGAAATGTTTATGCAAACGGAATGAAGTCCGGGGCACTGAACGCTCTTGATTTAATTAAAAGTCATGGATTGACAACTTCAGATTTTTCAGGAGGATCACGAAGCTGGGCTAACACATTTAATAAAATTCTAAGTGGTGATTATGAATTAACAGAAAACTTTCTAAAGACAGTCAGTGGTGAAAGATCCTGGTATACTAAAAGCTCAGAAAGATCCGATCGAATCAAACAGGTTCAACAGGCAGGGCTTCAATCGGTTTGTGATTCGATACGTAAGTTTCAGGAGGAAAAACATCGTAGTTACAATGCAGCAATATCACTGTTAAAAAATATTTATTCTTATGGAATCCTAGGGATGATCGATAAAAAGCTCATAGATTATCGTTCCGAGAACAACATCGTTTTACTTTCTGACAATGCATTTTTATTAAATGAAGTTATAGATGACAATGATGTACCCATCATTTATGAGAAAATAGGCGCCCGATACAAGCACATTCTTATCGATGAATTTCAGGATACATCCTTTTATCAATGGAGAAACATTCTCCCTCTTGTTAAAAACGTGTTAAGTGAATTTGGTAATACACTCATTGTAGGAGACGTAAAGCAATCTATTTATCGTTGGCGTGGTGGTGATATGAGGCTGCTTATATCAGGTGTGCAGCGCGACCTGGTTGAATTTTCGGATCAGACCAGGGAAGAAAATCTTGATAAAAACTACCGGAGTGCTTCCAATATTGTTTTTTTTAATAATGATTTTTTTAAAATTGCTACTAAAATATTATCACTGGATCCCGATTTACCTGCAAACAACAATTTGATTGCAGATACATTCAGACATCATGAACAAACTCCTGTTAAATCCGAAAAGGGATATGTAGAGGTTCGGCTGTTCTCAGCAGATAACAACAAATCCTGGAAAGCACAGGCAAAAGAAAGAACGATCGAAGTAATAAAAAATGCATTGGATGTTGGTTATCATCCGGGTGACATTATGATTCTGGTAGATAAGTGGGACCTGGGATACGATATCGCCGGTTTCCTTATTAACAACGGCTACCAGGTCATTACTGATAAGTCTCTAAAAGTAGAGAATAATACCATCGTCCGCCTTTTAATCAATGCCATCAAATGGCTCCACGACAGGGAAGATGCACTGGCCAGGATCAACCTCCTTTACCTATATCTTAAGGTAAAGGGAAACCTAAATATAGACATGGATGAGGTGTTTTCGGATTTCATTAATAAAGGTGTAATTTTTGAAAATGAAATGCCGGCTCATTTCCTCAGCAATCTGAAAGTGTTTTTACGGTTGCCGCTATATGAACTCGTCGAAAATTTGATTGCCGTGTTCGGGCTGGAAAGCCAAAACGATAATTTTGTTCTTAAGTTTCAGGAATTATGCCTGGAACAATCCATAAAAGGAAAAAACGATCTTCAGACATTTCTTGATTGGTGGGAAGAGAGCAAAGATGATCTTACGGTTGTTTCATCCGATTCCCAGGAATCAATATCAGTAATGACTGTTCACAAGGCAAAAGGACTACAGAAACCAATTGTCATCATACCTTTTGCAAATTACGTGATTAAGACAAAGTCCAATACAATATTCTGGACCTCTGAACTTGAAGGGGACTATAAGCAATTTAACATGCTACCGCTCGTATTTGAAAAAGAGCTTAAGAATTCAGATTTCGAAAACGCGTATCGTAGGGAGTATCTTGAAGGCATGCTTGAGTGGCTTAATGTAACTTATGTGGCCTTTACCAGGGCAGAGCAACGGTTATATATTTTTTCTGAGAATTTCAAAGATAACAAAGCAATAACAAGCTTAAATAAATTGATTTACAATGTCTTTGAGGACGCGGATTTCGGGCACCGGAATTATTGGGATGAAACAACGAGATATTTCGCATGGGGAGATGAAAACAGTGTAGTACCGGCTGTTTCACATGAAACTGAAAAATCTAACGTCATATTTGACTTTCCTACTACTTCTATTAGCGGAGGACCCAATGTTTCGATCAAATCAGAATCAGGAAGGTTTTTTCTTCTGTTCGATAATGAGAAATCTGAAAAAATTAAAAACGGGATACTGCTTCACAGGATTTTTGAACATCTTGAAACAACTGGGGACCTGCCTGCAGTAATTGATAATCTTGAAAATGAGGGAATCATGACGCCTGGTAAAAAGAAGATAATATTAGAGGAAACTAACATACTGTTAAGCAATCCGCAGATTAAAACATGGTTTGATGGCAGTTGGGAAGTTTATAACGAACGTTCAATTATTTCTCCCGAAGGTCTTTCGCGACCCGACAGGGTGATGGTAAAGGATGGCAAGGTCGTAATTGTGGATTACAAAACAGGGGAAAAAGCCACACGCTATGAAAAGCAACTCCATAAATACGGCCAACTGCTCAAAAATATGGGCTATAAAGATATAAGGAAATATATCATCTATTTTACAGACCGGGAGGTGGTGGAGGTGTATTAAATGAAGTCTTTTCTGCAACATATTGTTGATCGAATTGATGAAAAAGAGGTGGACGCACTTGGTAACTGGTGTATTGTATTTCCTTCAAAAAGAGCCGGACTTTATTTCTTAAACATTCTAAAGGAACGCTTCTCCGAAAAAACATTCTGGAGCCCCGAAATACTTGGAATAGAGGATTTTGTATATAAAACTGCGGGACACACCCCCCAGGATGAAATATCGCTTGTATTTCGCTTGTATGAAGTTTATAAGTCACTAGAGCCTGTAATCAATTTTGAGAAATTTTATGCCTGGGGCCAGATATTACTGTCCGATTTTGACGAGATTGACCGCAACCTGGTAGATAGTAAGAAACTGTATTCCGGTCTTTCCGACATAGTGGATATTGAAAAAGTGTTTGGAGACAGTGAGGAAATGCAAAGTGCTTACCAGAACTTTATGAAACTGTTTACCTCTGATGAAAATACAGTTCTGGCTGAAAAATTTGTTAAAAACTGGAAACGCATCGGCGAAGCCTATGACAAATTTACGGCGCTTTCTGATGCCAGCCATACATATTATGCAGGCAGGATATACCGGATTCTGGCCGAAAAGCTCAAAGATGGTAGTATCGAGCTTCCCTACGATAAAGTGATATTTGCCGGTTTCAATGCGCTATCGCGTGCTGAGGATCAGATTATTCAATTGCTGTTGTCGCGGGGAGTTGCCGAAGTTTACTGGGATTGTGACCGTATGTATATGCAGGACATCCAGGATGAAGCTGGATATTTCTTGCGTAAATACAAGAAGAATTGGCGTTTCAAAAATATTCATTGGATTGAAACGGACATGCTCAGTCAGAAGAAGCGGATCGAAATAACAGGATGTCCGCAACTGGTGGCTCAGGCAAAATATGCCGGCAAAATACTGGATGAAAAGCAATATGCTCAAAATGATGCCATCCGGACTGCCATCATCATGGCGGATGAAAATATGATGATGCCCGTGC